>CBFGXV010000144.1:0-6542 GCA_965652755.1 uncultured Chryseosolibacter sp.
ATCGGGTGGGATTCGATACACTTGATATCTTCGCGCTTTACGCCCGGCAGCACAAAAAGAACTTTACAAGATTTCTCATCCTGGCAAAAAGGAGCAATGGCCAGACAGACAGCAATAAAGCGTCGCTGAGTTTCGAAGTAGCCCATGAGGTCGGCAGCCTCGCAGAAACACTGATGATCTTCAAGAACAACAACATCAACCTGACAAAGATTCAGTCCATTCCGATCATCGGCAAGCCAAGTGAATATTCGATCCATGTGGATGTCGAATGGAAAAAACGGAAAAGTTACGATGATGCGATTCACCAGGTGTTGAGGCAGGTGAAAAACCTCAACATTCTCGGCGAATACAAGAAAGCTAAAATGGAGTACGTCTGAGAATAGACGTATGAGTGAAGTGTTATTATAAGATCCCGATATTAAATTCAGTATTCAAGATGATAAAGACGGCGAACAGGATTTCAAACGTAGAGGAATACTACTTCAGCAGGAAGCTTGCGGAGGTCCGCAGCCTGGATACGGGAGAACTGCGCGTGATCAATCTAGGCATCGGCAGTCCGGATCAGGCACCTTCGCAGAACGCGATAGATGCCCTCATTGCATCCGCGAAAAATCCCGCCAACCATGGTTATCAGAATTATAAGGGTATACCTGCGTTCCGCAAAGCTATTGCCGACTTTTACAAGAACACCTACCAGGCGTCGCTGGATCCTGAGACGATGATACTTCCGCTCATGGGATCCAAGGAAGGTATCATGCATATCGCAATGGCCTTTGTGAATGAAGGCGAGGAAGTGCTGATACCCAATCCCGGATACCCGACATATTCCTCGGTAGCCAGCCTTGTCGGGGCAAAGCTCAGACCCTATGATCTGAAAGAGGAGCTTGACTGGGGAATCGATATTGAAGCGCTGAGACGCACTGATCTTTCCAGGGTTAAACTCATGTGGGTTAACTTCCCACACATGCCTACGGGGCGCACGGCATCCCGCGATGAACTGAAAGCATTGGTGAACCTGGCCCGTGAAAATAATTTTCTTATTGTTAACGACAACCCGTACAGCCTCATCCTGAATGACGAACCGCTGAGCCTGCTTTCCATCGAAGGCGCACATGAAGTTGCCCTCGAGCTGAATTCTCTTTCAAAATCTCACAACATGGCTGGCTGGCGTCTCGGGTGGGTGGCAGGCAAAAAAGAATTCATTGATGCCGTACTGAAAGTAAAAAGCAACATGGATTCCGGTATGTTTCTCGGGTTACAGCATGCCGCGACTGAGGCACTGAACAACAACGGCAAAGAATGGTTCACGTCCCTTAACGGCATGTACGCCGGGAGACGGCTGGCAGCCGCGAAAATACTCGATACTCTCGGATGCACGTATTCATCCAAACAGTCGGGATTGTTCCTCTGGGCAAAAGCCCCGGCCAATATCCCCGACGTTGAAAAATGGATTGACGACATATTGTACGGTACGAAGGTCTTCATAACTCCCGGATTCATCTTCGGCGAAGCGGGGCGAAGGTTCATTCGTATTTCCCTTTGCTGCACAGCCGAAAAACTGACGGAAGCCCTGGGACGCATAGAAAGATTTCAGAGGGGCGACGTCGTAAATAGTGAACAACGGAAAGTAATCAATACTGTAAAATGAGAACGGCGATCATTGGACTCGGATTAATAGGCGGCAGCATTGCCATAGACTTGCGCAAAGCAGGGCTTTCGACAACGCTCGTAGGGGTGGACAAAAATCCAGGACATGCCAGCCGTGCATTGAAGCTGGGTCTGGTGGATACGCTGTCAGAACTTGAAGAGGCTGTCGCGCAGTCCGACCTCGTGATCACGGCCATTCCGGTCAACGCCATCAAGAGTGTGGTCATAACGGTTCTCGATCACATTTCACCCGGGGCTGTGGTCATCGATACCGGTTCAACGAAATCCATGATATGCAAGGCAATAGAGAATCATCCCAAACGGGAGCAGTTTGTTGCAGCCCATCCACTTGCGGGAACAGAAAACTCAGGACCGGATGCAGCCTTCAGCGGATTATTCACAATGAAGACCAACATCATATGCGAGCGTGAAAAGTCATCGAAGGAGGCCCTGAACGTTGCGGCTGAGATCTTTTCCGCGCTGCAGATGCGAACCATTTTTATGGATCCCGTCGAGCACGATAAGCACGTTGCATACGTTTCGCACCTTTCGCACGTGAGCGCTTTCCTGCTCGGCCAGACGGTGCTGGATATCGAGAAGGATGAGAAAAATATCTTCAACCTGGCGGGCAGTGGTTTTGCATCGACGGTGAGGCTTGCTAAAAGTTCGCCCGACATGTGGGCCCCGATCTTTGAACAGAACGCTGAGTACCTGAGCCAGGCACTGCTTGAATACATCATGCACCTGCAAAAATTCCAGTATCATCTCATGAAGCGCGACGTCAAGGAATTGCATCGCATCATGACGGATGCCAACCATATCCGCAAAGTGCTCGAAGGGCTTGACATCAAACAGAAACCAAATCAGCTAGTAGAAAATAAAAGTTAAACCATGGCACGCCCTTCAAACAAAGCCATAAGGAATAAAAGAGGGGGGCGGCCATTTATCCACTAAAACAAATTAAGAGAATGAAAAAGGTATTGCAACACGACTCGATCACCAATTGGTTTCCCGCGAAAACCAAACCCTTCATTATCAGCGGCCCTTGCAGCGCAGAAACCGAAGAACAAATGGTAGCCACCGCCAGGCAGATTGCTGCTACCGGAAAGGTTCATGCTTTGCGCGCCGGGATCTGGAAACCCCGCACAAGGCCCGGACAATATGAAGGCGCCGGTCAGGAAGGTCTTGCATGGCTCATCCAGGCTAAAAAAGAAACGGGGCTGCCAGTGACGACGGAAGTGGCCAATGCCGCTCACGTTGAGGCGTGTCTGAAGGCTGGCGTTGATATCCTGTGGGTAGGAGCGCGCACAACAGTGAATCCGTTCTCCGTTCAGGAAGTTGCCGACGCGCTTAAAGGCGTGGACATTCCAGTGATGGTGAAGAACCCTGTGAACCCTGACCTGGAGTTGTGGATCGGTGCGCTCGAGCGTCTCAACAAGGCGGGCATCACCAAACTCGCCGCCATTCACCGCGGGTTCTCTTCCTCAGAGAAAGGACCGTTCAGAAACGCCCCGATGTGGGATATGCCTATTGAACTTAAGACCCGGATTCCGGATCTGGACATCATTTGCGACCCCAGCCACATCGCCGGTAACAGGGATCTCATCGGACTCATCTGTCAGAAAGCACTCGATCTCGACATGGTTGGCCTGATGATCGAAAGCCATATCAACCCGGATGCGGCGTGGAGCGATGCGAAACAGCAGGTGACTCCCGCGGCGCTCGCAAAGATCATCGACGGTCTCGTTGTGAGAACACCTTCATCGGACAACAAAATTTTCAAGGATACCCTTAGCATTTTGCGCGAACAGATTGACGTTCTCGACGATGAGATCATGCAAAAGCTCGCTGCCCGTATGAAGATCAGCGAAAAGATCGGACAGTACAAGAAAGAGAACAATGTGACGATTCTCCAGGTTACGCGCTGGGAAGAAATCATACAGACACGTATCGCTCTGGGCAAGGCCATGGGGCTGAACGCCGAGTTCACAAATGACCTTTTGAAACTCATTCACCAGGAGTCAATTCAGGTACAAACACGCGTGATGAACAAAGTTGAGGAAAGAGTTTAAGCTTTCCTCATGCGAACATTTCTCGGTATCGAGATCGGAGGAACGAAGCTGCAGCTTGTTTTAGGCAATGAGGAAGCAAAGATCCTCGAGCGGTTTCGTTTTACGGTAAATCCGGAGCAGGGTGCAAAGGGGATCAAGAAGCAGATACGGGAAGGGTTGGATAAGATTCGCCTGCACACAGTGAGCGCTATCGGTATCGGATTCGGCGGGCCTGTCGATCATCAGTCCGGACGGATCCTTACGTCGTATCAGGTGCCCGGCTGGGGTGACTTCGTCTTACAGGACTGGCTCGAGAAGCTGACGCGAATCCCTGTCTGGCTGGATAACGATGCCAATGTGGCGTGCCTGGGCGAATCTCTCTATGGCGCGGGTGTGAAGAGCGTGCAGGTTTTTTACGTCACGCTGGGTAGTGGTGTCGGCGCAGGCCTGGTGATAAACAAAAAGATCTATCACGGAGCGAAAAACAGCGAAGCGGAGTTTGGTCATATCCGGCTTGATAAGGGCGGGAGAACAGTGGAGTCGTCGTGCTCCGGATGGGCCGTTGATCAAAAGATCCGTAAGTATGTGGAGCTAAACCCGGATAGCGTTCTGAGTCAGCTCACAAAAGATCTTTCCCGCGGCGAAGCACGTGTGTTAAAACCCGCGCTTGACCGTCAGGACCAGGCGACCATCCGCATCGTGGAGGAAACTACGGACGATCTGGCCTTCGCATTGTCGCACGTGGTGCACCTTTTGAATCCTGAAACCATCATTCTGGGAGGCGGGCTCTCACTAATAGGGGAACCGTTGCGCCAGCGCGTGGAGCAAAAGCTTCCGGGTTACGTAATGGATGTGTTGCGTCCCGGACCGTCTATTCAGTTGTCAACATTAAAAGAAGACGCCGTTCCGGTGGGGGCGCTCGCTCTGGCAATCCATAAAATAGAATCAGCATGAAAGACTTCTTAAAAGATTATATCTCGCAACAGAAAAACACGCTTGATACCATTCCGCTGGAAAAGGTTTCCGAAATCGTGAGCATCTTCCGGGAAGCGCTGCGGAAAGATCAGCAGATCTTTGTCTTTGGGAACAGGGGAAGCGCCGCAAATGCCTCTCACTTTGTGACTGACCTGGGGAAAGGATCATCTGACAAAACATCGCGAAGATTCCGCTGCATGTCCATCAATGACAATACGGCATGGATCACAGCGCTGGGCAACGATTATTCCTACGATGAGATATTCACACGCCAGCTCATGAACTTTGCGAAGAAAGGCGATATCGTTTTTGTGATGAGTGTGAGTGGAAACTCTCCCAATCTTGTGAAGGCAGTATCATGGTCAAAGGAAAATGGAGTATTGGTGATCGCGCTTGTAGGTGGAAAAAAAGGTAAGCTCGCAGAGTTGGCCGACTTAACTCTTGTTGTCAATGACACGCACTATGGAAGAGTTGAGGACGCACACATGGGGGTCTGCCACATGATCGCCTACGCCTTTATGGAGATTGATTCTCTCCAGCAGTAGCAGCGGGCGGGTCAATCCCAGTTATGTGGAAGATCGCCGCCTGCGTCTTTCTTAATCACCATGGACTGTGTAGGGAAGGCAAAGTTTATATTCTTCTTCTGAAACTCCTGATAGATCTCGAAGTTGATCTCTTGCTGGATGTCCATATAAGTGTTGAAGTCAGCGCTTAAGACAAAATACACAACTTCAAATCGCAGGCTCCAGTCTTTATAGGCGGAGAAGTGTGCCCTGTCAAATGTTGTCAGCTTGCGCGCCTGAACAATAGATTTCAACATGGGAGGAATTGTCTGCAACACCTCGAGCGGTGTTCCATACTCGACGTCGATGGAGAATACGACGCGGCGCTGAACCATGCGCTTGTAGTTGTGGATGCGCGAATTCGTAAGGTTGGAATTCCCGATGATGATCTGTTCCCCGCCCAGTGCGCGGATCTGCGTTGTCTTGATCCCGACGTATTCAATCGTACCCATCTTGTCGTCAACAATGATGAAGTCCCCGGCCTCAAACGGCCTGTCAAAAAAGATCACAAAGTAACTGAACAGGTCACCCAGTATATTCTGCGCGGCAAGAGCAACAGCAATACCGCCGATACCAAGACCTGCGATGATGGGCGTCACTTCAATGCCCCAGTTGCTTAAAAGGAATACAATCCCCAGGAACCAGATGAAGACGTTGATGATCATCATCAGTCCTCCGAGTTGTTTGATCTTGATCTCGCCGCGCTCCTGTTTTCTCACGCCCGACTTCAGGAGAAGCATCACAACAGAGGATATCAGCCGCATTACAAAATATGTAATGACGATCGACGTTACAATTTGTACAAAGCGTTCAGTTCTTTCTGAAAGATCCAGAAGGTGGATTGCCCAGTAGATAATCGCTCCCTGAAAGATGGGCACTACAAAGCGTGAGATACTTTCGACGATAAAATCGTCCCACGTGCCAGGCGTGCTGGCTGCCCATTTCTGGAGTCGGCGGATAATGAGTTTTTTCAGAGCCAGGATCACTATTGCACCGCCTATAATAAGGGATAGTGCAATGAGATAATCGCGTATGGTGTTGTTGTAATAAACCTGATCGAGAAAATCATTCATATTAGAAATTCCTTGCGATTGTAACTTTTGCAAGGTTGGAAAGTTTTTTTCTAAAATCCCATACATCCCGGCCAATTGGCCAATATTTTACGGTATTTTAATTCCCGATAACCCCCTGAATCATGAAAACCCTTCCATGGAGAAAAATGGCTGTTGCCGTTTTGGCCATTGTTATCGCTGTAGCCGGTATTTTTTATTTTACAACATCACCCGGTCGCCATACGCCGCGTTCG
>CBFGXV010000145.1:0-6536 GCA_965652755.1 uncultured Chryseosolibacter sp.
CTTACGCTCAAGGGCGTCAGTACCATCCCGATGGTGTACGATGAATTGTCATTCGACCCACACCACGATCATTTCATCGCTGTAAAGAGATCGGCCTGGCAACAACTTGCGAAAACCAACTGAGTTATCGCCCAAAAGAAAGGGCTTCAGCCACCAGATTACCGGGTGACTGAAGCCCTTGATCGCTGAAACTTATTATCAGTCCTTTTTAGGATTTGCTCCTGAACCTGGATTTGACCCGGAGATCGCATCACGCATGCCAGTGTCAGCCACTACATTCTGCATCTTGTAATAATCCATCACGCCAAGATTGCCCTTCACGAATGCTTCCGAGATAGCCTTCGGGATCTCTGCCTCCGCCTCGATAACCTTCGCCCGGGCTTCCTGAGCCTTAGCTTTCATCTCTTGCTCCAAAGCCACAGCCATCGCACGTCTTTCTTCAGCGCGTGCTTCCGCCACTTTCAGATCCGCAGACGCCTGATCAATCTGTAATTTTGCACCGATGTTCGCTCCAACGTCAACGTCGGCAATATCGATCGAGAGAATCTCAAAGGCAGTTCCCGCATCGAGTCCTCTTGACAAAACAAGTTTCGAAATCTTATCGGGACTTTCCAGCACGTCCTTGTGGGAACGGGCGGAACCTATTGAAGAAACAATGCCTTCACCGACGCGGGCAAGGATCGTATCTTCTCCGGCGCCACCGACCAGCTGGGCTATACTTGCACGCACTGTGACACGTGCTATCGCAATCAATTGAATTCCATCCGCGGCTACACCAGCCACCTTGGGTGTTGTAATGACTTTGGGATTTACCGAGATCTGTACGGCCTGGAATACATCCCGCCCTGCGAGGTCAATTGCGGTAGCCTGCTTGAACGTCAGACTGATGTTCGCCTTGTCGGCTGAGATCAGTGCGCGGATAACGTTGGGAACATTGCCTCCTGCCAGGTAGTGCGTTTCAAGATCGTTGGAAGAGATCTGCAGTCCGGCCTTTGTGGCCGTAATCAAAGAATCCACCACGATGCGCGGGGGTACTTTCCGGATGCGCATGAACACCAGATCAAACAAACCAACGCGAACGCCGGAAAAAAGCGCCGTGATCCAGAGGTTGACAGGAACGAAATAAAGGAAAATAAAAAACAGGATGATACTACCGAGAACTATAATAAGCAGTTCCATTTCCATAGGGGTTTATTGTTTAATTAATGGGTTTTACTATGATTTGATTTTTCCTGCAGGTGAACAATGATGACTTTCGTTCCGACGTCCACATAATCACCCAGGCTTTTAGCTTCGTATTCTTTCCCCTTGAACTGGACTTTCCCCATGGGCTTCAGCGTTGAAGTCGCAATTCCCTCGTCTCCAAGAGCAAGCGATGAAGTGAGTCCCTCGTTGACTTTGCCGTTCATCGATGACTTGTTCGCAAAACGCGACCATGCCTGTGACCTGAAGCTGAAAAAGAGAGCAAGGGCAGTGACAGCCGAAGTGCCCAGCAAGACGTAAAATCCGACATCGTCGCCGTAATTTCTGTAACTGCTCATGATAGCAGCACCCAAAAAAATCACTCCGATGATCCCCACGAAGGTAGTGCCCGGAACAAATACTACTTCAACAACGATAAGGGCAAGACCGATCAGCAACAGCGCAATAATGAAGATCCACATGAGGGACGGAGTAGGGTGAATGGTAAAGGTAGCAAATTAAACCATACGGATATATCCGGCCTTTTACGCGGAGACACACTTTCCCAGAAATGATTCGCTATGACATCAATATGCACGCGCAAACAGAACCCGGCGCGAAGAAGGTTTTCCGGAATACACGCACTTTCCGGCTTCTTCCCTGGCGTCCAGCGGAATACAACGAATGGTGGCTTTTGTTTGCTCCTTGATCGCAAGTTCTGTTTCAATGGTCCCGTCCCAGTGAGCGGAAACAAATCCTCCTTTTTCGTCCAGAACTTTTTGCAATTCTTCAAAGGAGTTTACTTCCGTCGTTTTTTCGTCCCTGAATTTTTTCGCGCGATCAAAAATGTTCTGCTGGATTTCATCAAGTAACCGGGGGATGTACGTGCTGACCGAAGCCAGGTCAACGGTCTTTTTCTCTTTGGTGTCACGCCGCGCGATCTCCACCGTGGCATTTTCCAGGTCCCTCGGGCCCATGGCAATCCTCACAGGCACTCCTTTTAGCTCCCACTCTGCGAACTTGAAGCCGGGCTTGTGCGTATCGCGATTGTCAAAGCGCACCGTCAGTCCCTGTTTCCGTAGAGCGGCAGAGATCTCCTCTGCCTTTGCTGATATCTTCTTCTGTTCCTCTTCTGTTTTGAATATCGGCACAATAACGACGTGGATAGGCGCAAGCTTCGGCGGAAGGATCAACCCATCATCATCGGAATGCGCCATGATCAAAGCTCCCATAAGACGTGTGCTGACACCCCAGGAGGTTCCCCACACATGTTCTAATTTTCCTTCGCGCGTTGCGAACTGCACGTTGAAGGCTTTGGCGAAATTCTGCCCGAGAAAGTGCGATGTACCAGCCTGAAGCGCTTTTCCATCCTGCATCATGGCCTCAATGCAATAAGTATCCAGCGCGCCGGGGAACCGTTCACCCTCAGACTTTCTTCCCTTCACTACGGGCATCGCCATAAAGTTCTCAGCGAAATCGGCGTAGACATTCAGCATCTGCACGGTTTCCTGTACCGCTTCATCTGCCGTTGAGTGAGCCGTGTGCCCCTCCTGCCATAGAAATTCAGCAGTGCGCAGGAACAGGCGCGTTCGCATCTCCCAGCGAACAACGTTTGCCCATTGATTGATCAGCAGCGGAAGATCCCGGTATGACTGGATCCACTTCTTGTACGTACTCCAGATTATAGCTTCGCTTGTCGGACGGACCACTAATTCCTCCTCGAGTCTTGCCTCCGGATCTACCATGAGTTTACCTGGCCTGTCGGGATCGTTCTTCAGCCTGTAATGCGTCACGATGGCGCACTCTTTCGCAAAGCCTTCAGCGTTCTGCTCTTCCGCTTCGAACAAACTCTTGGGGACAAACAGGGGAAAGTAAGCGTTGGTGTGTCCAGTGTCCTTGAACATTTTGTCCAGGGCCTGCTGCATCTTCTCCCATATGCTGTAACCATATGGTTTTATCACCATACAACCGCGCACATCCGAGTGTTCCGCCAGGTCAGCCTTCTTTACTAACTCATTGTACCACAGCGAGTAATCCTCCTGCCTGGTTGGAATTTCCTTTCCCATACATGGTATAGTTTTTGCAATATTTAATGAATCGAGCGACAAATATAAGTTCAGTCGCGCAATGCAGGTTTAAATTTTGTAGTTTTATAGAATACTTTTCGAACGATTTGCGTTAATACGATAGATACTAAAAAACCATGACGGTTATGAAAATAAACGGGATATTGTTGGCCACCTTTTCACTGATGGGAATCAGTGGGGCATTTGCTCAGGGCATCGAGAATGACGATATGTATTTCACATCCGAAGACCGGGCAAAGCTCAGAGCGCAACGGTCCACCGAGGTGGCATATAATACTCCATCAACTTCAAAGAAATTTGATTACGAAACATCTGGGGAGCGCGCCAACCCAACAGACAGCTACTCGGCGCGCAATGTAAATCCCGAATACACCTCCCGGGCGCATACTCAGACTGCGCAGTCGGATGAGGAAGATTATTTCGTGAATAATTACCAGTACAACCGCAACCAGTACAACAACTGGAATAACGACTTCAACAACTGGTATAGCAGCCCTTGGTATCGCACGAATTATTATGGGTCTGCCATCAATAACTGGAACAGCCCCTATTATGGTTACAACAGCTGGAACAGTCCCTGGTACGACCCGTTCTGGTCTTACAACGGTTGGTCTACTTCATTCAGCTTCCATTACGGTTCGCGCTGGAACTACGGATGGGGCGGCAATTATAACTACTGGAACCGTCCATATTACGGCTGGGATCCTTACTACAGCGGAATCGGCTATGGCGGAGGTTATTGGAACAACTATATGTATCCCGGTACGATCGTAGTGGTGAACAATGCCGAACGCAGCAATGTGGTCTACGGCAAGCGTCCGACGCGCGGAACGTCAATAGTTTCTGACCGCAATACCGCAAGGACTCGTACTAACATCAGCAACTCGGTCAGGGAAGACAACAGCAGCGGTCGGCTTTCGACGCAGAGCAGAAAGCAGGAAGAATATTATAACCGCTATAATCGCCCGCAGAGAAGCAATACTTCATCGTACGGAGATAGATCGAACACAGAGTACAACCGGTCGAGATCGCAGAATTCGTGGAACAACGACAGTTATAACAATAACCGCTCAATGGAACGCAGCTCAACCCCGGCCTACTCGCCCGCAAGGAGCAGCAGCGACGGAGGAACGCGCACGAATTCGGGAGCTGGTAGCACCGGCGGCCGACGTGGCAGAGACTAAACCCTAAACTTGGTTTGAATGGAAATCAAAAATTTCAGGATATACCTGACCGCTATTCTTTTGCTCAATTTTGCGGCAGCTCAGGCGCAGGATTATACCGAAAGCGCATTGCTGTTCACGCGTAACCAGCCCGCTGGCAGTGCGCGCATTCTCGGCCTGGGCGGAAGCCAGACTGCGCTCGGCGGTGATTACAGCTCTGCATTGTCAAACCCGGCGGGGCTTGGCTTGTTCAACCGCTCGGAAGCCACGTTCAGCCTGGGCCTTGCTAACCATCAGTCTGCCGCCAATTACTTAGGAACGCATGCCGAGGACAATCGCTCAGTTTTTAATGTCCCCGGAATAAGCTACGTCTGGAACATGCCCAAGCAAGACGATTCTTTTTATGGCGGGTCGCTGGGAATCAGTTTCTCCCGTGTGAATGACTTCAACCGCTCCACGGTCTACCAGGGGAACAACACCAACAACTCCATCATTGATTATTTCATTGACAGGGCTACCGGCGAAACAACGGATCAGTTCTTTGAGTCGGAATTTTCCAACTACAATACACCAACCGCCCTCGCTTATTTTAATTATCTGATTGGCCCGACCTCGATACTGAATCCCCCTGGTCCGGAAGATGAATATTTCACCGATGCAACTTATCCCTATCAGATGGAAGAGATCCTTGTGAAGGGGGCCGCTAACCAGTGGAGTGTATCGTACGGCGGGAATGTCAAAGACAAGTTTTTCTTCGGCGGCGGCATCGGCATCACCTCGCTGCGCTACGATTCGCAAAAAACGTTTTCAGAGTCCTTTGATTCTGATACACTTGAAGCTTTGCAACTGGTTGAAAATCTCGAGATCCGCGGATCCGGATTCAATGCAACTTTCGGCGCGATCGTCAGGCCCGTCAGCTTCCTTCAACTCGGAATCTCCTACACTACGCCAACGTTCTACAGCTTGTCAGAAACGTATGATGCTTCGATGTCAAGCCGATGGAACAACTTCGATTACTACGGAGACGGTGAAACGATCCTGGGCGATAACAGTAATGCGCCTGAGGAAACTGAACTGGTTGTCTCTGATTACAGCTTTACGGCTCCCGGCAGGTTGCGCGGCGGCGTCGCCTTCATCAGCCAATACGGTTTTATCACCGCAGATGTTGAGATGCTGAATCCTTCGAAGGCCAAATATCGTTCGAGGGATAATCTTATCTCATTCGCCGGCGATAACGAAAGCATTCAGACAGTATATAAGCCCGCTATTAACTATAGAATCGGTGCGGAGTTCCGCAAGGATATCTTCAGAGCACGGGCAGGTTACGGCGTACAGTCGAACACATTCAGCGACGACATCGATTCGGACAATACCATTACTTCGATAAGCGGTGGCCTGGGCATACGCCTGAAAACATTTTACGTTGATCTCGCGGTGGTCCACAGCGCGACGAAAGATTATAAATATCAACCTTATACCTTCAGTGACGGATCCGGACCCGTGGCCAACCTGAAAGATAAAACGCTCAACGGGATCATAACTGTCGGCTTTACATTCTAGGCTCAAGCCTCTTCAGTAACATCTCCAGCGTGGGATCTTTCAAGACGATCTTTGCCTGTTGATAGCAGCCCAGTCGGCTCGCGCGCATGCGTTCAAGTTTCTGACGTAGTTCCTCCTCATCGTTCGTCCGCAAAAGAGGTCTCTCACGGTTTCTCTTAACCCGCTCTACCAATTCGTTAACAGTACAGTCAAGAAAAATACTGATGCCATGCTCGTTGATAACTTCCATTCCTTTGTGAAAGCATGGAGCGCCACCGCCAGTGGCCATGACGAACGATCGGGTACTCGCAGCCGACGTGCGAAGTAACTTCGCTTCGATCAACCTGAACTCATCCTCACCTTGCTGTTGAAAGATCTCCGATATCGATCGCTGCTCCTGCCTTTCTATTTCCAGATCCAGGTCGACAAAATCAACCTGGAGGTGCGCTGCCACTTGTTTTCCTAACGTCGTCTTGCCAGAGCCCGGCATGCCAATGAGGAATATCTTCATGTTTTGTGGGTGTGCCTGTTCGTTGAATGCCCGGTGCCGGAATTATTTAACAAG
>CBFGXV010000146.1:0-6532 GCA_965652755.1 uncultured Chryseosolibacter sp.
TCTTTCCGGAGATGGTGGCGCTGCACGGGGTTGAGTATGTGGGGAATCAGGCGCAATATCAAAATTCAACTGGGCTGCGAACCGGACTGCCCGCATCATTCTCAGCGGGTCATCTGAAAAAGTGATAACGGGATCCTGTGGCGTCCGGATGATCTTTCTTTTCAGATCATTTACCCCATCGAATGGATCAAGAAGCTCACCCCATGAACCCGCATTCAGCGAGACAGCCATCGCGTTGATTGTAAAATCGCGGCGTTTCTGATCGTCGTCGAGCGATCCGTCCTCAACCACAGGTTTCCTTGATTCCGCGCGATACGATTCCTTCCTCGCTCCGACAAATTCCAGGTCGAGGTCATCATAGATAACCTGCGCCGTCCCGAAATTTCTAAAAACATTCACATGAACACTGGGCCCCAATTCTTTTGCAACTGCTTCGGCCAGGTCAATTCCGCTGCCCACGCAAACGAAATCCACATCCTTTGATTCGCGCTGCAACAGCAGATCGCGAACATAACCTCCCACCACGTACGCCTGAACCCCGCGTCGGTCGGCTACAGCGCCAATCGCTTTAAATACAGGATGTGCAAGTGATTCCGATAAGTTCATTCGGCAATATTAAGACTAATCAACCGCGGTGCCCCAGGTTTGCGGATCAAATTTACGGGAACATTCTGAACAATCGGTGCCTGGATGACCATGGAAGGATTTACCTCGCTGAATTGCGCAATGCTGCTTTCCAGTATCTCCCCTGCCGCGTGGGTGTAAACTTCCAGTCGCTGAAAAGCATGGGCGACCACTGTGGGTCGAACACCCACACCGTATAGGATATTCCTTTGTCTGCACAATATGAGGTAATGGCGTCTCCGTAGGATTCGTCACTGATAACAGGAATGTGGGCGCCTCTGTCATCCGGACCACAGAAGCCGATCTCCGTCAGGATCACCGGATATTTTTCAGCGACAAAACCCCAGTCCTTGGTCCACTTTTCTTCCCAGGGCTTTTCGCGCTTCTGCGGATAAGGGTGACTGACGTAGGCGATCCCTTCGGCATTGATAGGATCTTTTGCAACGGGCGTGAGGTCATACGCCCAATTGAATCCTGCGACCAGGGGTATGGTGGTTGCTCCATGCGCCCTGATGATGGTGATGATCTCTTCCATAAGCGCCTTCCACTCAGTCCATGAACAAGTACCCAGCCGGCCGTTGTGAACAGTCGGCTCATTGAAGAGTTCGAAGCACGCCACGACGGGGTTATCCTTGTAATGTTCAGCCATTGTCCGCCAGAATTCGAACGTTTCCTTTTGTGACGTTTCATATGACGGGCGGGTGAACATCTCCGTACGCAGGTTGCCGATGCTATGCCAGTCGATAATGACATACATGCCGAACTCCGAAGCCATGGCCACGCCTTGATCCAGTAACTTCAGGTAAGCCTCCTGTCCCCGCTCCCTCCAGCGGTTGGGATGAACCGGAAAGCGGACTACATTGGCCCCCCAGTTTTTCATTTCCTGAAAATATTCCCGGTTCCAGTGGCCCTCGCTGGCCAGCTTATCGGGATCGCTTGTGTCCAGACCGCGGAATATGATTGGTTTCCCCTCGGCAGTAACGAAGCGGTTACCCTGTACTCTGACACGGTCAAGTGAGTTCTTCTGGGCAAGCGCAGTGGATGCCCATAACAATAACAGAAAAAAAAGACCCCGGAAAATTTGCATAGTCTACTTGTGACGGAAACAGCGAAATTACAAAGTTGATTGCAACAGACAAGTGGACAAAGACGAATCAGTCTTTTGCGAATGTCGGGCAGGGAATAAATCTCTCTTTCTTTCGCTTCTTCACCTGCGTGGCGAGCTCTATTTTGAATTTGAGGCCCACTTCATGAGCCCCTCCTGAGATCGGACCGAGTTCAGAAACTGTGACATCGTAGCTGTAACTGAGCTCCACGTTTTGCAGCTGGAACCCCAGCACTACAACTACCGCATCCTGGCTCACATTATCCTTTGCATTTTGCTGCACGGGAATACCGCGATACCAGAGACCAACCACGACCGGCTCGTAAAAGAAGTAAGTCCCGAGATCAAGCTGGTCAAAATTTCCCTGTTGTTTGTAGACGAATGACGGAGCGATCGACGCAGTCCTGTCCCGCTTGAATACACCGTTATACAGGGGAATGCGCACACCGCCGTGAACGGAAGTTTTTATAGGGATTTCCGCCTCCTCGTCAAGCAATGAACGGTTCGGCCGATTCAAGTGTGACATTGAAAAGCCAAGCCATACTTTTCTACTGTACATCAAAAGCCCGGTCCCGAAATCGAAATAGGTCTGACCATCTACGTTAAGATTCGACGGCGGCGGAGGAAGATTGTCGCTGGTCTGGGCAAAATCCAGCTGCTGATAGAACACCAGTTTGTTGAAATCAATACTTCTGGATCCGACCCCAAAATTCAATCCCGACGAAAGTATGAATCTGTCGGAGAGTTTTACCTTATAGGCGTATTGGAAGTTGAACTGCGTGGACTTCAGATTGGCGGATCCTGCCTTGTCGGCCATGATCATGAATCCAAGTCCGCTGTTGTATTGGTCAAGATTGTAGTCATAGGAGAACGCATATGTTTCAAAGGCCTGGGAGATGTTCGGCCATTGATTGCGGTAGTTTGCGATGAAGCGATGATCGACAGATGTGCCGGCGAAAGCCGGATTCAAGTACAGCGGCGCCGCGTAATACTGCGAGAACTCGGGATCCTGCGCCTGCGCCAGCCCGGACAAAAACAGGAATGCAATCAACAATCTTTTCATTTTCATCGCAGCAGATTTATGTCGCCCGTTCTTGTGATAGTCCTCCCGTTCTCATACTCGGCAGTGATGCGATATATGTAGACATCCTGCGGACACAAATGGCCTTTATGGTATCCGTCCCACCCCGACTCCGGGTTAGTGCTCTCAAACATCAGTTCTCCCCACCGGTTAAATACGAGCATCTGAAATTTGGTTACGTTCTGCACAAGTGGCAGAAAAACTTCATTGTTGTGCACGTTTGCGCTTCCCGGTCCCATCTGGTTCGGAATAAAAGCGTTCGGTATGAGTAGCTGGCCGTGGTTCACGGTCCTCACTGCTGATACCAACACCGTTGTATCCGCGCAGCCATTGCCATTGCGCGCGATCAGCGACACCGTGAACGTGCCTTCTTTGGTATAGTTGTGCTGCGGCTCAGGGTCGGTTGAGGTAGTTCCGTCGCCGAAGTCCCATAGGTATTCCGTTGCATTGCGACTTCTGTTATCCGTATACAGCGCCTCCCCTGGAATGTTTAATGTGGTTCTTGGATAGACGGCGAATTGGGCTACGGGATTTTCCATCACTTCAATGATAAGCTCGCGGGTAAGGGAAACAGTATCTCCCAGTTCGTTGGTGGCAGAAAGTGACACAGAATAAAGTCCGGGCTGCTGATAGGTATATGTCGGATCCACGGCCCGGGAAGTCCCTTCATTTGTGCCGAATTTCCAGCGATATGTGGCTGGGTCGGCGTACTTCGATCTGTTGATAAATGTAACGGTGTGCGGGGCGCATCCGGTCGGAGGAAAATAATCGAAGGCGAGCACGGGCGGGATCGGATTTATGCGCACTTCCCTGGAAAAAGTCTCAACACAATCATTACTCGAAACCGTAAGGGTAATGGTGTAATCCCCAAAAGTTTCATAGGTATGGTCCGATACGACCGGACCTTCCGCGGTAGTGCCGTCGCCAAAGTCCCAGTGATATTCCCAGGGTCCTGCATTCGTGGTGTTAACGATCGATACCGTGGATGCAGGAAGCGTCTGCGTGGCTGGAGATGCCGTGAATGACGCATTCATTTCCTTAGACTGACCGATAAAAATAGTTTTCGTCGTGGGCGCGCTCTTGCAGTTAGTAAGGTTCGTAGTGGACAGCGACACCGTTACGTTCTGGTCTGTTGTGCCAGACCGCTGAATCTCGTATTGCAGATCTTCGCCTTCAGCGGTGGATGCGAAGACAGCAACGCCATTGATGGAGATATTCCACTCATATTCCGACAGCCCTTTCTGAGCTGCATGCAACCCCAGTAACACGCGGTCGCAGGAAAATGTAACCGTGTCTACGGTAAAGTCCGATGATGGAACCGGCGCGATCCTGATTGTGCGTGTAGAGTCACCGTAGCACGCACTCGGCAGTGTCGCCCGCAGGGTCACGAAATAATCTTTTACGAGCTGTGAGCTGTTGCGGAAGTTATATGCAAATGTTGGCGTTGTTCCGGTGCTGATCTCCTCCACCAGACCATTCGAGTCATTGATCTTCCAGGTATAGTTCGTAGGGTTAAGGGATTGCGTCTGGTTGTCTACGCGGAAATTTACCGACACCGGCGCGCAATTGTCATTGAACGGCGAATAATTCAGGGAAACAAATCCTGCGCGGGGTTGCGGGAAAACCGTGATCATGACGGCCTCGGAAGTCCGTTCGCAGCCATTGACCGTGATCACCCGCAGCCTCATGCGATAATTTCGATCGACAGTGCCGACGTTGACAAAGTTCTTCCTGTACACAGCGGAGAACCCGGGGTCGCCCGGCTTTTGAACGGAGTCGGTGACAAATCCGGATCCTTCATCTACCTCCCAGATAAATTCCCGTATCAGGTCGGGCTGACCGTTTACAGCATGGTTGGTGAAGTCGACGGCAAGCATACTGCACCCCGAGGTGGTGCTGGGAGTGAAGCTGGCGAGTGGCAACGGATCTACCGCCACCGACTGTTGGAGGATCGAAGAACAGTTTCCCGGACTGGTTGTTACCCGCAACGCTACTTCGTAGGTACCCGGCGCAGGATACGTATACTCCACATTTCGCTGGTTGTCAAGCGCTGCATTTTTCGTGAATGTTGTGCCATCGTAATCCATGTCCCACTCCCAGGATACGATCTGATCGCCAGCGGTTGCGTTTACTGTTGACAGATCGGCAACAACGGTAGGTGAAGTTTCGCATACGCGGTTCACTGAGAACTGCGGTTGCGGTTTCTCAAAGACCCGTACCTGAACTTCGTCCTGGCTTTCGCACCCGGTGAGATTGTCGCGCACGCGAAGCCTTACACGGTATATACCCCGCGTTGTGAAGAACCTGTCGAATGGCCCGAGAACGGCGTTCGAGAAACCTCCGCCCGTTGGTGCTTCCAGCACAAGATTGTTCGCGGCGTCATAAAATTCCCAACGCCGGATGGTGGAGGACGTCGCGGTTCCGAAAGACACATCGGTAAAACGAACCTCAAAGTCCGTAGGCGTTCCGGCAAATTCCTGGCAGAAATCCGGAGTGATGGGATTTCCGGCGAAATCAGACACTCCGATACGCGCAGTCAGCGATGGCGTTATATTGACAAAGCCTTCATATTCCTGGATACACGCCCCCTGTGCGGCAGGGTTGCGCGCTGTCAGGCGGATAAGTTTACTTCCGCCAGATGCGAAAGAGAAGGTTGGATGACGCGAGGTGGAAGTGCTGAGCAAGGCGGTGCCTGTTGCATCGTCGTAGAATCGCCATGTGTAGCTGTAATTAGCAACGTTCGGTGTATTGTTCCGGAAAGTTATCAGTTCATCAATACAGAAGTCGGATTTTACATTTCCGTCGGCATCCTGCGTAAAAAAATCCGGGGCGGGCGCCTCCACGATCCTGATATATCCCCGTGTGATGACTGCGTCCTCATAGTTCGGATTGACCGCGTCGCCATTCCACGGGTTACAGATGTTCCAGTTGAAGAGAGTGATCTCAAATCGGTTCCCCACGAGGTTTGCCGCGTTCGCGGGAGCACTCATAGGAAATGTTCTGGACGAGGGTCCGTCAGCCGGAAAGGGTATCGCATCCACGGGGCCGAAATATGCTCCGGTAACCTGAACCGCACCCGATCCGCGGGTCGCAGTCGCAGCCAGCGCGCCCGTTGCGTTTGTCAATGGTCTAACTGCGCCGTCATTTAATGAAAGGTCGCGGATAGTAGCCGCTGGGTTGTGACTGGTTCCGTACACGAACTGTACATGCCGGGCGGCCCGGTTCGGGTTGTCCTCTTCAACAGCTATGTTGCAATTGAATTCGGAGTCATCCTGAAAGATGGCATTCACCACGGGGTTGTTGAAACACACATCCCAGTTACCGGGAGTTACCGACACCTGCGCATTCGCCTGCTCGTCGGTGCCCCAGAAGAATGCGGTCTGCTGCTGGAATGACGAGGGACAAACGCTTCCGTTGATCACGACGTAGGCCGTTGGAAGAATGGCGCACTGGCCTTGATTGTCATTGTACTGAAAACTGCGGTTGGCCGTGAAGGTGGTGTTGATCCCCGATGGACTCGCTCCGGCTGTCATTCCACTGCCGACGTCAACTATATCAACCGTGTTGGCAGGATCATTCCAGACATACATGATCTGTATCGTGTTCGGATCCTGGGGAACATTGAAGTAATACGTTATGATGAAATCCGAAACGGTTACGGGCGCACAGTCCTGATCTGTGTTAAAACTGATATCTTTTTGAGGACGCAGCTGATCGCACTG
>CBFGXV010000147.1:0-6527 GCA_965652755.1 uncultured Chryseosolibacter sp.
TCGGAAAACGCTCTCTTCAGAAGATTCCGGAACATAATTATTATTTTCGGATCGCCCAGGTACTGCTTGATGACTGGTATTGTGCCTTTGTAAAAGTACAGTGTGTCGGCACTCGACTCGCCCACCACCGGATATCCTTCCGCTCCTTCGAAGAGTTTCGCGTAAGCATCGTAGTTCTTCACGTACCAGGCTTCCACTTTGTGATCACCAGGTCCGTTGAGGGGAAACGGCGTCACCTGACTGCTGATGAAACGCGGTTCTTTGACCTTACTCATAAAAATATCGGGGTGCTGATCCAGGTATTTGTGCAGCGAGGAGGTGCCGCACTTGGCAGCTCCTACAATCAGGAAATTGGGTAATTTTTTACTCATGATTCTTGTCGACTCTTACTTGCTTTTGATTTGTGTTAAATTTTTAAATGCGCTCACTGTGTGATGAGGTGGTATGTCCTGTAAGTGTATACGATTGAATTCCTGGGAAACCAGGCGGTTGTGCGACCGAAACGGATTGCATTGACACATTCTCACCAGACCCCTCACTCTCATTCTTCATTTCGTTTGTGGATGCTTCGACCAGCGTTGTCTGAAGGCAGTTTCTTCTAACAAAAAGCGGCAAAGCGATAACGGCATTTACCCTTCTTCTTTAATTCGTGTGCCAGGTCGGCGTGCGCGCTGATGATTGCATCGGTGTCGCGAATAGCGTGTTGCAGGAGCCGAGAAAGAGAATGGATCTAGGGGGTGGGGAAGAAGCCTTCGATCCTGGTAAGGTCAGCTCCCTGAAGCCTTTTTTTCAAAGCCTCATTGATCTCTCTCGCCCGTGGTTCCTGACCAGAGTGCGAAAGGGACTGCGCAAGACCGTGAAGTGACTGGTTGCGTCCCGGCGACTTCCGCAGAGATGTTTCAAAACTGCGGATCGCTTCGTCCGTTCTGTTGTTCGCCAACAAGGATTCACCGTAAAATTCGTTGGTGGGCTTGAGGATCTCCGGTGGCCCGAAGAAATGTCCGTTCTGCTCCTCGAACGCGATCGCTTTGCGGAAATGATCGTCAGCGAGCTGCACGTCTTCCCTCACATAAGCGGCAAGTGCCTTTAATTCCTCAAGCAGGATGTTGGCCTGGGTAAGGCCAGTTTCATATGAAGTCGCACCGCATTGCGCAACTCCCTCGTTCATGTTGCGGATCTGGCGGGCCTGTTTGAGATCGGTCTCTATTTCCGCGATCAAGTCCGTCAGCAGTTTTTCATCACCGCGGCGAAATGCCCTGAGGCCTTTTACGAACCGATCGAGGTTGCGTATTTCCAAACGAAGGTCCTGGGTCTTCACTGATTCTTCCGCAATACGATTTTCCCAGTCATTCGACTCAACCAGGTAATGGCCCCTCATGATCACAAAGTGATTGCGGGCCTGAGGTGACGGTAAGTCACGGGTAAAGGCGAGTTGCGCATTGACGACATCAAGGGCTTTCCTTGTTCTTCCCTGGTGCAGGTAACCGTAGGCGAGCCACCAGTGTGCGTGATAGTTCAGCGCATTGTTGGTGAGTTTCCGTGATTCTTTGCGATCGACGCCGGCCTGCCAGGAGACTTCATTTGACTTTACGACGTCGTCCCATTTGCCCAGGGCCAGGTAGATATGGGAGGGCATGTGCAAGGCGTGCCCGGAATAACTTGCAACCTTCGCATACTGGTTCGCCTGATCCCTGGCGTACCTGGCAAACTCCGGATGGTCCTGCGCATGGATAAAGTAGTGAAGGGCTCCCGGGTGCTCAGGCTTCTGCTTTAGGACCGCTCCGGCTATTTCTGCGGCCTTGTTGCAGAGCTCCTGGTTCCAGCCACCTGCTTCTCCCAGAAGAGACAGTGCGTAAAAGGCAGTCACATCGTGATTGCTCTTGTGCTTTTCATACAGCGACGACATGAATGCAGCGTATGCCTTGTCGCGCTCCTGCTTGTTTCCTTCGCCATATAAGAGGTCGAGTGAGCGCATCAGGTCCGCGTCGAGCGATGGTAGTTTTTTCGTCTGACGCGCAGATGTCTCCTGATACTTTTTGAGCACGTTCCGCGCTTCGTCCAGGTCCTGGCTGAGCCATATCGGGTGATTGTATGTCATCGCCTCACCCCAGTAGGCAAGGGCAAACAGCGGATCGTCTTTTTGCGCTTTACGGAAAAAGTCGGCGGCGTCCGGGTATTCGAAATTGTGCAGCAATAAAAGACCCTGTTCGAAATTTTGCCGGGCTTCGGCGCTCTCTGTCGTCCCCCTGATGGAGGTCATTTCACGCACGACCGGCGGCGCGGTAGCGACTCCCGCGAAATACCAGATCAGTACGAAAATGAAAATCGTCTTCATAAAATGATAGTCGAATTTAGTTGAATGCAGGGTTGAATGCAAGTTGAATGCAGTTTGGAATGCAGGTCTAATACCGTGGAATGCAAGGTTGAAAAAGCCGCACGGCCTATGAAGTATTTTTCATTCCGAGCGAAACCCGGAAGGGGTGAGGAAAAAGGCCGTGATGCCAATTTGGCATAGAAATTTGGTCTTTCTTAAATATTACATCGTTAACACCAATACTTCATTTGAAAACTAGTAATAGATTATAAATCAGAATGTTACACGTGTCTACTTAAGCCAAACTTGAGGGGTTATACAGCTGCTTCAACCCTTGCACTGGAAGCACCTTACCCACGCCTTCACGGTATGTAACGGTATTCAACCCTTTGCATCCTTCCATCGAAACCGCGCATGAAAATCACCCATCGCCACAAGCACTTGACCACGCCTTCACGGTATTAAACGGTATTAAACCTTTTGGATCCTTCCATTCAAACCGGCCATGAAATCATTCCATTGCACACGCATCTTGACCACGCCTTCACGGTATTAAACGGTATTAAACCTTTTGAATCCTTCCATCGAAACCGCGCATGAAAATCACCCATCGCCACAAGCACTTGACCACGCCTTCACGGTATTAAACGGTATTAAACCTTTTGGATCCTTCCATTCAAACCGGCATGAAAAGCATCCATTGCCACAAGCACTTGACCACCCATTCACGGCATTAGACGGTATTCAACCTGCATTTTAACCTACCTTTTCAACTTGCATTCAACCTGCCTTCAGCGCCTGCCTGAACTTCGCTAACAACGCTGGGATCTTCTTCTTCGGATCACCCTCGCCGAGGGTTTCGAGGGGCAGGTATCCGCGGAAGCCGGAGTTCCGGATGAGCGTTATGAGTTTGCCGGCGTCGACGTCGACCTCTTGTCCTTTGATGAACACCTTTTCCTTGATCTGCCAGGTAACTGCATATTTTATCGTGCGGGCAATTTCGTCATACGGATCTGCTGTGCGAAAGCTGCCGATGTCGAGCATCAATCCATACCACGGGGACTTGATCTCTTCCATGATCTCGATGGTGTCTTCGGCCGTCTTGATGAAGTCGTCATGGTTTTGGAGAGCGACCACGACGCCGTTCTCTTTTCCGTACGCGACGCATTCGCGGATATCGGCTATCATCCACTCGAGGATCTGAGCGCGCGAATAGCCTTCCGGTTTCTGCGTTCCGGAAAAGATCCTGACCGTCTGACCTCCGAGTTTCCTGCAGACGTCGATCCAGTTCCTGACGAGCTGAATACTCTCGCGCCGTTTGGCGGCATCGGCATGTGTGAAATCGTTTCTCACGCCCGTTCCGCATATCTCCAGACCCAGGCTGAATGCTTTGCGCTTTACGTTGAAGATCACCTCGTCGGAGGGGACGTTGGGATAACCTTTGAAATAATAACCCGTGATGTCCACGGCCATCAAGCCCTGCTCCGCACAAAATTCCAGCATGTCATCGATGGTCATGCTTCCATCGGTAAGCTGTTTATTGAAGGAGTACGCGTTAAGACTCAGTTTCAATGACGGCTTGCTTGCCGCAATCAAGGGCGATTCCGCCTGGGCGTTTCCGGATGCCACCAGTGCTGCGGATGAGAGGGCGGGCAGGGTCAGTAGATTCCTCAAGAATTTTCTGCGCGTTGGAAGATCGTTCGTGGATTTCATGGTTGGTCGGAGTTAAAGATGAGCGGAATGATCGCCTGCAGGCTTTAAGCAAATTAGTAAAAAAAAGCGAAAGACGGCCAGAGGGTGAGCACGTCTCGTGCGCGCGTATTTGATATAATGTCTGCAGCTTATTGAATGTAAAAAAATAAAATCATTATCTTTCATCTTGACACCGCTGTACTAACGATTAAATCAACCTCGCTAACCACTCAAGATGCTCATTCTATTTTTTGTATTGCTCGTACTGGCGCTCATCGTCATCGCCATTATCCGTTTCGATATTCATCCGTTCCTCGCTCTTTTTGTCGGGGCGATCCTCTACGGTTTGCTGACAGGCATGTCGAGTGAGCTCATACTGAAGTCGATCGCTGATGGTTTCGGGGGTGTGATCGGCAAGATCGGCCTTGTGATCCTTCTGGGTGTCATCATCGGGACTTTCCTTGAAAAAACGGGAGGGGCTCTCGTTATCGCGCAGAAGGTGCTGTCATGGATCGGGGAGAAATCAGTGATGCTCGCCATGATGATCACGGGATGGGTGTTATCCATACCGATCTTCGGCGACAGCGCGTTTGTCATCATGAGTCCGATCAACAAATCCTTATCATATAAAGCCGGGGTGCCTTTTGCCGCCACAACGGTGGCGTTAACCCTTGGGCTAACGGCTACACACTCGTTGGTTCCGCCAACTCCCGGGCCAATAGCCACAGCCGGTATCCTCGGAGCCGACCTGGGAATGGTCATATTATGGGGTATGATCGTGAGCGTGATCGCATTGATCCCCTGTTTCTTCTATGTGAAGTATTATGTCACGAAGTTTCATCTCGAGCCGCAGGTCGAGGTGGTCGAGCCATCTGCATCCGGGCGGAAGTTTCCTTCATTGGGCAAGTCGACGCTCCCGATATTCATTCCGCTGATGCTGATCGTACTTGCGTCTATCGCCAGCTACCCAACGCGTCCGCTGGGGGAGGGCACGTTCGCGCTGATCCTCGTGTTCCTCGGAGCTCCCGTAATCGCGTTGTTGATTGGCGCGTTCCTATCCTTTAACCTCCCTGAAAAGTTCGAGCTTAAACTACTTTCGTCCAATAGCTGGATTGCGTCTTCGATCGTAACATCCGCACCGATCATCCTGATCACAGGTGCCGGAGGTGTTTTTGGGATGATGCTTCAGAATTCCGGCATTGCGGAACTCGTCAGCAGTAATCTCGCCCACGTGAACTGGGGGCTGTTCCTTCCGTTCCTGATGGCGCTTGCACTCAAGACGGCGCAAGGCTCATCCACCGTTGCCATGATCACCACGGCATCTATCGTAGCGCCTTTGCTGCCAGTGCTTGGCCTCGATTCAGATATGATGAAAGTGTTTGGCGTGCTTGCTATTGGCTGCGGCGCGATTGCGATCTCACACGCGAATGACAGTTTCTTCTGGGTGATGACGCAGATGAGCGGTATGAACATCAAGATGGGAAACCAGACGCACAGCCTCGGTACACTGATACTCGCCATCACGGCAATACTGGTATTGTATGCGTTCGCGTTCTTCGTTTAACGCCTCGCGTTTTACAACGGGCTGTGCTTGTCTTCTGTGGGGCGGGTAACAGACAATTTCAGGCGCGTATCTCCGCAGCGTTCACTGGCTTTATCTGGCGGTCCATCCTCCATCCACCGCAAGCATCGATCCTACCATATAGGTGGCGGCATCGCTGGCAAGAAAAATGGCAGCGCCCTGGATCTCGCGAAGCTCGGCCCAGCGCCCGAGGGCTGTTGCGCCGATAATAAACTTTCTGCCGTCTTCCGTATCTGCAATGGGAAGATTCATTTCTGTGAGGAAAGGTCCGGGGCAAAGTGCGTTCACATTGATATTGAATGGCGCAAGCTCAAGCGCAAGTGCGCGGGTCATCTGCACGACAGCGCCCTTGCTCGACGCATAGGGTGTGCGGTTTGGAACGCCGACAAGTCCGAGGGTGCTCGCGAGATTGATGATCTTCCCACTGCCTCGTTCCTTCATATGCGGGACAACGGCGCGGCAACACAGCCAGGTGCCATTGACGTTTACATCCATTACCTTGTTGAAATCCTCCGGAGTGACTTCATCAATCGGGCCGCGGATATTGATCCCGGCGCTGTTGATCAGGACATCAATCTTGCCGAACGCATCGATGGCTACCTTCGCCATGGTCTCGGTTTGCTGGCGGTCTGTAATGTCTGCACCGAAAGACATTGCCTTCACGCCATAAATGGTACTGAGTTCCTCAGCCGCCCTGATACCTTCCGCCGTGTTGCGGTTCACCAGCATCATACTGGCGCCCGCGGATGCAAGGCCCGCCGCCATGGCAAGTCCCAGCCCTTTGGAACCACCGGTGATCACTGCAGACCTTCCGGTCAGGTCAAATTGTTTGATTCCTGGAAGCTTCATCGATAGAATAATGACGTTAATTTAAAGTTAGCTCATCCCCAGGTCGGATCTGCTGTAGCGCAGGGATGTGATTATGTTTTGCTCTTCGGC
>CBFGXV010000148.1:0-6515 GCA_965652755.1 uncultured Chryseosolibacter sp.
ACCGTGGCCCATCCGGCCGTTCAGACGACGGCACCATCGCCGTGCTTCATCAACTCCATCTTAAACTATAAAGTCAGCTTAAGTAACAATCAGGTGGCGTCAAAATAGAGCTGCTTGAGGCAACCAACAGCGCTTCCCCGATCGCCAATTTTATTGACAAGCGCGGAGAGGGGATCCATCATCTGGCATTCGAGGTAAGTGATATCGACAAGGCTCTTAAGAAATACGCTGAACTTGGTTTTGAAATTGTGAACAAAGAACCCAAAAAGGGTGCGGATAATAAGCTGATATTTTTCCTGCATCCGAGATCATCTAATGGCGTGCTTATTGAACTCTGCCAGGAGTTAAAAAGGGATGACGCCACCTGAGTGTTACTTAAAGCGGACTTTATGGTTTAAAATGGAGTTGATGGAGCACGGCGCTGATGCCGTCGTCTGAACGGCCGGATGGGCCACGGTGCGGGAATAGAAAACACTAATAACCGCGCGCCTTGCGGCCGCCGAACTGAATATCGTTGTAGTATTTCTGCTTCTTCTTGCCCTCGGCGGTTTTGTAATAAGGCTTACCGCTAGCACATGAACTTGAAATGATTGCGACGATGAGAAAAAAACCGAGATACTTTTTCATGGGGTCTGAGCTACACTTGTTAATACTACTTCACGAGTAAAAAGAACCGCCTTTGGATATAAATTGTGATTTTTGGCGTTCAATACGGTTTAAACAAGATAGGGAGAATTTTAATTATGGAGAATAAACGACTGGAAATCAACGAGCTGGGCGAATTTGGACTTATCGACCGGATACGCGCCAAATTTCCAAAAACACATCCACGGTCTATTTACGGCATCGGAGATGATGCTGCTGTACTCGATGCGGGCGACGACTTTCTACTCGTGTCAACGGATATGCTGGTGGAAGGCATCCATTTCGATCTGAGTTATGTGCCGATCCAGCATCTGGGATACAAGGCCGTTGCTGTTAATGTATCCGATATTGCCGCTATGAATGGAAAGGCGGAGCAGATCACTGTGAGCATTGCATTGAGCAACCGGTTTTCAGTTGATGCGGTTGATGCATTATATGAGGGCATTAAAGCGGCTTGTGAGAATTATCGCGTGGACCTGGTTGGAGGGGATACAACTTCTTCTACGTCCGGCCTGATCATATCGGTGACGGTCATCGGACGGGTGGCCAGACAAAAGATCGCTTACCGCAACGGCGCCCGGGAGAATGATATCTTGTGTGTCACAGGAGATCTGGGCGGCGCCTTTGCAGGCCTGCAGGTACTGGAGCGGGAAAAACAAGTCTATCTTGCGAACCCCGGGATGGAACCAGCACTTGAGAAATACGATTACATCGTGGGTCGTCAACTCAAGCCGGAAGCACGTACAGAAATTATCCTTGATCTCGAGGAGTTCGGCATTGTCCCCACCTCCATGATAGATATATCCGACGGCCTCGCCTCGGAACTTCTTCACCTGGCGAAAGAATCCAAAGCAGGAGTGAGGATCTACGAAGACAAGATCCCGATCGACGAGCTTACGTATGATACAGCGGTAGAGTTCAACCTCGATCCGGTCACGTGTGCCCTGAACGGTGGCGAGGACTACGAATTACTGTTTACGATCAGGAAAGAGGACCAGGAGAAGATCAGGAATCATCCGGACATTCACATGATCGGGTATATCCATCCGCGCACCGATCAGAATGTCATGATCACGAAATCGGGTAACCTGGTTCCCCTGCGCGCACAGGGCTGGGATCATTTCGGGGCGTGAAACCGTTTGCACGCGCAAGTTGTCGCACTGCATTCACCGAACAGCCATCTTTCGGATGAGTCTTGCGTCAGTGCGTGATTTCAGAAGGCTAGTCCTCCGGAAAGGGTATAAACACGAAATTCGTGAACGCTGTATCAACCACGAACAGGCAGCAGAACTCATCCGGATCTTTATAGGCGGCCTTAAAGTCTTCTTCGTGTTCGACGAGGTCCCGCTGGATAAATTCATCCAGATACGACGCATAATATTTCCACTCAGTTTGAAGCGAATCCGAGTCGATCAACAGTTGGCCTATGGGCTGGTCTACTTTGCACACGGGAAAAATAGGGAACGGAGAGAATCCCCTCTTCCGGATCTGGTAAGACGCCTCCTTCAAAGTGTCGGCTACCTTGACAAAATCTCGCGAGATCGTGCCGAGATATTTTCCGTTTAATTCAGGATCATTGTGCATAGTGCTATATAATTGCCGCTAAAATAATGTATCGCCGGCAAATCACATTTTATGGAGGCGATTTCCTATGTTTATAGGAATATTACAACAACATTGTGCCATTCATCAGGGACAGGTAGCGAATCTTTATCATACCTGTTTCTCTTTTGCCTGGCAGGCGGAATCCAGTCATAAATCTCCTAACTATTTTCTATACTATTTTGTTTCCCCGGGATTCATCTTCAAGCTACCTGAAAGGCCTGTTTGTTTTACTCGCATTCTGCGCATCGAACTCCCCGGCTTTTGCGCAAAAGAAAAATGATGTTTTTCAACTACACATCCGTGAAGCTTCGTCGCCTGTCATCATCGATGGTGTGATGGATGAACAGGCATGGCAGGACGCCGACGTGGCGACCGACTTTTACATGATGCTTCCCATGGACACCAGTAAAGCTCAGGTGAGGACGGACGTTCGCATGACTTATGACGCCGAGAACCTGTACCTGATAGCAATAAATTTTCACGCGTTGCCCGGACCCTATATGGTCGAATCCCTGCGACGCGATTTCTCATTCGGGAAGAATGACAACTTCCTTCTTTTTATGGACCCTTTTGATGACCTCACCAATGGGTTTTCTTTCGGCGCCAATGCGGCCGGCGCCCAATGGGATGGTATCATGTACGAGGGAGGCAAGGTCGATCTCAGCTGGGACAACAAATGGCGGTCGGAGGTGAAAAATTATGATGATAAATGGGTATTCGAAATGGCGGTGCCCTTTAAATCGATACGCTACAAAAAAGGGATCACCAAATGGGGGATCAATTTCAGCAGGCTTGATCTGAAGACAACTGAGAAATCCAGCTGGACTCCTGTGCCGAGACAATTCCCCTCAGCGGCATTGGCGTACACGGGAAACCTTATGTGGGATCAGCCGCCGCCATCACCCGGTCCTAATATTTCAATTATCCCGTATGCGCTTGGCGGAGTTACCCGCGATCACGAGCGACGGACGGCGACGAAAAGCCGGCTTGATATAGGCGCCGATGCGAAGATTGCGCTCACATCCTCCCTGAATCTGGACCTTACCGTAAATCCGGATTTTTCTCAGGTGGAGGTCGACAGGCAAGTAACGAACCTCGACCGGTTCGAATTGTTCTTCCCGGAGCGCCGGCAATTTTTTCTTGAGAATGGCGACCTGTTTGCCAACTTCGGGTACGCGTCGAATCGCCCGTTCTTCTCAAGGCGTATTGGATTAGGCGACCCATATGAGATCGGGGACCCTACCGGAAAACAGGTGGCCGGACAGGTTGGCGTACCGATCACTTATGGCGCAAGGCTCAGTGGAAAGATCAACAAGGACTGGCGTATCGGCGCCATGAATATGCAGACCGAGCGACTCCAGGATGAGGGTGTTTTTCTGCCGGCTAATAATTTTTCGGTGGTTGCCTTGCAGCGAAGGGTTTTTGCGCGATCAAACATTGGCGCGATCGTCATCAACAAGGAAGCATTGAATTACACAGCGTCCGACACGATGCCCGGCATTAACACCTACAACAGGAATGCGGGCCTCGAGTACAACCTCGCATCGGCGAATAACGTGTGGACGGGAAAGGCATTGTTCATGAAATCATTCACTCCCCGTATTTCAAGCCGTGATTTTACGCACGCGGCGAACCTTCAATACAACAGCAGGAAGTGGATCATCTCAGGACAGTACGAATACATCGGTAAAAATTATAATGCTGAAGTGGGGTACGTGCCACGTCGTGGCATTTTGAAGGTCAACCCGATCGCATCGCGTTTGTTCTTTCCAAAGGGCACAAGTATTCTCAGTCACGGCCCCGGCATAAACTCTACTTACTTCTTAAATGAGTCCGCGAGCGAGATCACGGATCATGAAACAGCCTTGCTTTATAAAATTTCTTTCCGCTCGCAGGCCGTCCTGACACCATGGATCGCACAAAATTACGTGAAGTTGCTGAGCCCGTTCGACCCGACGAACCTCCGCATCGATTCACTCGAAGCAGGAACAGAGCACCGGTGGAAATCCTGGGGATTTGATTACGTCTCAAAACCCCAAAGTGTATTCACATATCTCGTGTCGTTCCGGCAGGGAGGATATTACGCGGACGGAAGCAGATTAAATTTCACGGCAGATGTGGGCTACCGCTTTCAACCGTATGTAAGCTTTTTATTGAGCGCAACCTATAATGAGATCGATCTGCCCGAACCATGGAATACAAGGCGGTTTTGGCTCGTTGGTCCGCGGCTCGATGTCACAATGACCAACAAACTGTACTTCACCGCGTTCGCCCAGTACAATGAACAACAGAAGAATGTAAATCTAAACACCCGACTGCAGTGGAGATACCGCCCTGCGTCGGATCTGTTTATCGTTTATACCGATAACTATTTTCCGGAGACATTTCACGTTCGAAACCGGGCGCTGGTGGTGAAGCTTACCTACTGGTGGAATCTATAGCGGTCGGAAGAGGAATGGCTTTCGACGCGATCAAATATTGATCAGGTATTCAGCCATTCGGATGCAAATTTTTTCAGCTCGGGAAAAAACTTTTTGAACTCATCATCAAATTCGCTGTAGTACTTGCGCAGATCTTCGGATGCCACTTCCATTTTCGATTCGTATGGTGTGCGGCTTGCCATTCCTGACAGCGCGCGATGGATGCCCTTGATATCGCCATAGCTCACCAGCCAGTTTCCGCGTATCATGTATGGAAGCATTTGTTTGAATTCCGGCGGAAGGACATCAGAAAACATGCCGATTGTGCGGTAAGTATCGGCGGCGAAATCCTTCAGTGTCTGATGGTGAAATAACGTCCAGTGGATGGCGAGGAAGTGATCGTAGAACACGTCGACAATTACTCCGGCGTAATGGCGATACTTCGGGCGGAGCCTGTTCTTGCTGTCGTGAACAACAGGGTGGTTGTCTGTAAATTCATCGATCGCCCTGTGCAGCTCTACACCCCTGATGGTTTCCCGATCGAAGCTGTTAAGGGCTTGTCTGCCCTTGATAAAATCTCCTACAAAATTTCCAAGCAGAATTTTGTCATCCTCTCCGGACAGGTACGCATGAGCAAGGAAATTCATAAAGGTAAAGTTATTGGTTATTTGTCATTAAGTTCTTAGGTTGGCGGGAAATCCCGGACCCTTATGAACGATCTTTCAAGAATGAAGCTGCTCATCAACCTCGCGAAAGTGGATGGTCAGGTGGCGGATAAAGAGAAAAATTATCTCATCAACATTGGAAGGGCCAACGGAATTTATCCTGACGAGATATATCCCTTATTTACACAAAGCCACGACGTCCTTGTGCCTGCGGACATGACCGATGATCAGAAATTCGACCTGATGTTCAGCCTGATCCAGCTTATGAAATTGGATGAGCGCATGTATCGCGAAGAGATAGCATTCTGCGGCCAGGTTGCAGCCAAACTCGGCTATAATAAGCAGGTGATGTTTGAGCTGCTCTCGCAGGTGAGATCCGCAGGAATGGAGTCCGGGGAGCTTGAATCGCTGAGGAAACTGACCCAAAATTTCCTGAAACGCCAGTAGAACCAGAAGGCTTTCCCACGATCACTGCTGGCACATCTGCTGCGATACCCGGCGGCAATTGTCATAGGCTTAGTCCTGAAAATTCATCGACATCCGCCGATTTTTGTTACATCTGCCTAATAAATTCCTACTTTTGCAGTCCACATTTTGAGGAATACAGACGGGAATGGAAAACATCCGCAATTTTTGCATTATCGCGCACATTGACCACGGCAAAAGCACGCTGGCAGACCGGCTTTTGGAATTTACCGGCACCCTGACCTCGCGTCAGATGCAGGCGCAGGTGCTCGATAACATGGATCTCGAACGGGAAAAGGGCATTACCATCAAGGCACATGCCATCCAGATGAACTATAAGCTGAATGGTCAGGAATATATTCTTAACCTCATCGACACGCCCGGCCACGTAGATTTTTCCTATGAGGTTTCCCGGTCAATTGCTGCCTGCGAAGGAGCGCTCCTAATCGTAGACGCCAGCCAGGGCATCGAGGCTCAAACGATTTCAAACCTGTATCTGGCGCTGGAGCACGATCTTCAGATCATTCCGGTGCTCAATAAGATTGATCTTCCGCACGCGATGCCGGATGAAGTGACCGATGAGATCGTAAATCTGATCGGGTGCAAGCCGGAGGACGTAATACGCGCGAGCGCAAAAGAAGGAATCGGCATCAAGGAGATCTTACAGGCGGTGGTCGACCGAATTAAGGCACCCTCCGGCAATCCAAAAGCGCCT
>CBFGXV010000149.1:0-6508 GCA_965652755.1 uncultured Chryseosolibacter sp.
TATTAATTGAACATTTTGTTTCTGAATGGTCATGATGTATTTGAACCTCCCTGTTTGCGGCTGTTGTAAGAATCGCACTCGTCATGCAGGAGCTTCGGATTTATGATTGCCTTTAACACGAAAATAATCTGAGCCTTTCCTACCAAATAGGAGAGGCTTTTTAATTTGATAAAAAATAAACGTATGAAGAGTTTCAGGTCAGAGCTTGAAGACATTAACAACCCGCTGGTAGCTCAGGATATAATTGATCTTGGCAACAAGATCAAAATGTATCGCGAGGGGAAAATGGATGACGATAAATTCCGCAGCATACGACTGCTGAGAGGTATATATGGACAACGTCAGCCGGGTGTTCAGATGGTGAGGATTAAACTTCCTTTCGGCCGCGTCACCACCCAGCAGATCCGGCGCATAGCTGATATCTCTGACGAGTATGCAAGCAGCAACCTTCACGCGACCACCCGGCAGGATATTCAGATCCACTTTGTCAGCCTTGACAAAACTCCAGAACTCTGGACCAAGCTCGAGGAAGACGGAGTGACGATCCGCGAAGCATGCGGCAACACGGTCAGGAACGTCACCGCATCGCCCACTGCAGGGATCGACGTGAACGAACCCTTCGACGTGTCGCCTTACGCATACGGTACGTTTAAATATCTTTTGCGCAATCCCGTCAATCAGGAAATGGGCCGCAAGTTCAAGATCTCGTTCTCATCTTCCGATGAAGATACGGCCTATTCATTCATTCACGATCTCGGATTCATTCCAAGGGTTGTAGATGGCAAACGCGGATTCAAAGTGTTGATCGGCGGTGGCCTGGGAGCCAATCCCTATCTCGCGCTTCCCGCTTTTGACTTCCTCGAAGAAGATCAGGTGATCCCTTTCACGGAAGGTGTGTTAAGGGTGTTCGACCGTTACGGCGAACGCAATCGCAGGATGAAGGCCCGTATGAAATTCCTTCTCGACGACATCGGCCTGGAAGAGATGTTACGTCTTGTCAAAGAAGAATGGAACGCGCTGCCGTTCAAGAGTTACAAGTTCGACGTCGATGCATTACCGGCGCCGACACTCAGTGACTTCCGCCCCTCGGAAGCCGCGGTCGTTGCAGATGAAAAAAGATTTCAGCAGTGGTTCGATACCAACGTTATCAAACAAAAACAGACCGGGTATTACGGCGTGTACGTGAAACTCCCGCTGGGAAATCTCTCCTCGCGCATGGCCCGCAAGTTTGTTGACATCGTTGACAAATACGCGTCGAATGAGTTGCGCGTGACAGTTAACCAGGGATACCTCATCCGTTTCGTGCGGGAAGATGTGATCAGACATCTGTATGTTGCACTCGACGAGCTCGCGCTGGCCGAACCCGGGTTTGACAGTGTTGGAGACATCACGGCATGCCCTGGAACGGAATCGTGTAACCTCGGGATATCGGACAGCACGCAGGTATCGCTGGCGCTGGAAAAAGTGATCAAGGAAGAGTACCCGGAACTGATCTACAACCACGACATCAAGATCAAGATCAGCGGCTGCCCCAACTCGTGCGGCCAGCACGGTATTGCCAGTATCGGCCTGCACGGCAGTACGATCAAAGACAAACAAGGCAAGGTGCTTCCTGCTTTGGTGGTGTTGCTCGGTGGCGCGAAACTGAATGGCGGCGAAGCCATCATCGCTGACAAGGTGTTGAAGATCCCCTCAAGAAGGGGGCCTGATGCACTGCGTTTGCTACTGGATGATTACGAGCACAACGGTCTGGAAGGCGAATACTTCCACGATTATTACAAACGCCTGGGCAGAAATTATTTTTACACGCTTCTGAAACCGCTGGGTGATATGACCATCCTTGCCCCGCTCGATTATATCGACTGGGGACAGGAACAAAACTTCGTACTGCATACCGCAGTAGGGGAGTGCGCCGGTGTGATCATCGACCTCGTATCAACATTGTTGTACGACAGCGAAGAAAAACTTGCCTGGGCAAAACAGGCGCTCGATGAACAGATGTATGCGGACGCTATCTATCACTGCTACAACACGTTCATCAACACCGCGAAAGCTATGTTGCTGACAGTGGACCAGAAACCAAGTACGCAGATCCAGACCATCAACGATTTCCAAAAACATTTCGTTGATACGGGGCTGGTTTCTGGTATCACAAACTTCAGGGATTTCGTTTTGCGTATGAGCAAACATGAACCCACTGAATTGTTTGCCATTGAATACCTGAACGACGCAAAAAAATTCCTTCAGGATATCTATACGTACAAGAACCTGGTGAGACAGATCGCATAAATATGGTCAACCCGATATTTTCGTTCAAAAAGAAGCCATTGCTTACTCTGGTGGGAGCTGGTCCCGGTGACCCGGAACTGCTCACGCTGAAGGCAGTTAAAGCTTTGCAGGCCGCCGATATCGTGTTATATGATGCGTTGGTCTCCAGGGAGATCCTTGACCATATACCTGCGTCCACGCCACAGATCGGCGTGGGAAAACGCGCGGGCATGCACTCGCATTCACAAGAGGAGATCAACTCACTCATTGTGGAATCGGCTTTTCTTTACGGGCATGTTGTACGTTTGAAGGGCGGTGACCCATTCGTGTTCGGCCGGGCTACCGAAGAGATCGAGTATGCGACACGTTTCGGCATACCAACACGCGTGGTTCCCGGTATAAGCAGCGCATTGTCGGTTCCTGCTGCCGTTTCCATTCCCCTTACGTCGCGCGGAGTGAGTGAGAGTTTCTGGGTTGTGACGGGAACGACGATGACAGGCGCCCTTTCGTCTGACGTTGCCCTCGCGGCGCAATCAACGGCGACTGTCATTATTCTGATGGGTCTGCGCAAGCTCGGGGAGATAATGGATCTCTTCAGGACGTACGGCAAGAGTGATCTTCCGGTCGCAGTGATACAGAACGGAACCCTTCCAACACAGCGGCATGTCGTCGGCACTGTCTCAACGATCGTTGAGCTGGTGAAAGAAGAGGATCTTGGATCACCCGGCATCATTATCGCAGGCGACGTGGTCAGATACGCCGCCGTAGGACAGGCAGTAGCGGCGAATAGTTTCAAAGTCGGCTAGGGCCACGGGCTCTCAATGGTATGGAAGAGCGCAACACCCTGTTCCCGGTATTTCTCAAGCTCGAGGAACTCGACACCCTTATAGTCGGCGGAGGAAATGTCGGCCTTGAAAAATTAAACGCGCTGCTGAAAAGCAGCCCCGGCGCGCGGGTCACGCTTGTGGCGCCACTTATCAAAGACGAGATCAGACAGCTCGCCGCAAGTTCCAAACACATCCGGCTTATTGAACGCAAGTTCCGCGTCAGGGATCTGCAAAGCAAAGACCTTGTATTACTTGCGACAGACGATAACAATCTTCACAGCCGTATCAGGAAGCTCGCCCGTAAAAGGAGATTACTTGTCAATGTTGCCGATACCCCCGCCCTTTGCGATTTTTATCTGGGTTCGGTAGTTACGAAAGGCAACCTGAAGCTCGGCATCTCCACAAACGGAAAGTCCCCGACCATCGCAAAAAGGATCAGGGAATACCTCGAAGAAACTATTCCCGACAATACCGACGACCTTCTGAATAACATGCAGGCGATCCGCGAGCGCATGAAAGGTGATTTTGCCGAAAAGGTCAGGATGCTGAACGACCTGACCTCGTCCTGGCTGAAACGAAGCTGAGGTAGTTTTCGGCTGACCCTTGCATTCCAGCGGAGTTCTTTTCAATGATCTTCAACCGTGGCAGGCGCATTTTACAATTCGGCATTCATTCCTTACTTTAGGGAGAAACAAACCTTGCAAGCATATGGAGTATTCAAGACGTAAATTTCTTCGTACGACAGGACAATCAATCGCCGGAGCCAGCCTGCTCACATCATTACCCCTCGAAATCATTGCCAAAAATAAAATACGGATATCGCAGAATGACCGGATCAATGTTGGTGTCATCGGCGCGAACGGGATGGGATGGTCGGATGCGAAATCGTTCATGAAGATTCCCGAGGTGAATGTGATGGCCGTGTGTGATGTGGATCAGTCTGTGGTTGACAAGCGCGTTGCCGAACTGAAGGCAGCCGGTATCAACGCCGAGACATATACCGATTACCGCAAGATGCTAGAGAACAAAGACATTGACGCCGTCATCATCGGAAGTCCCGATCACTGGCATTGTCTGCAAATGACGGATGCATGTGCGGCAGGCAAGGATGTGTACGTTGAAAAACCGGTCGGCAACTCCATCGCTGAATGCGAGGTGATGATGGCCGCGCAGAAGAAATATAATCGCGCCGTGCAGTGCGGGCAGTGGCAGAGAAGCATGCCGCACTTTATCGATGCGCTGAATTTTTTGAAGACAGGGAAGATCGGTCAGATCAGGACTGTGAAGGCATGGGCGTATATGGGTTGGATGAAGGACATTCCGGCTAAACCGGATTCGCCTGTTCCTCCCGGAGTTAACTACGATATGTGGCTGGGTCCCGCGGAAAAGCGCCCATTTAATGAGAACCGTTTCCATTTCAACTTCCGCTGGTTTTGGGATTACGCCGGCGGGCTCATGACAGACTGGGGTGTCCATCTTGTCGATTATGTATTGCTCGGAATGAATGCACCGCTACCCAAATCGGTGTATGCTTCGGGTGGGAAATATGCGTATCCAAACGGTGGTAATGAGACGCCGGATACACTTGCTGCTGTTTATGACTTTGGGAATTTTACCATGCTCTGGGAACATGCGCAGGGGATCAGCAACGGGAATTACGGCCGCGATCACGGCATTGCCTACATTGGGAACAACGGTACGCTTGTACTTGACCGCGGCGGATGGGAAGTCATCGCTGACGAGAAGCGCATGGAGGCGATACCCTACCAGCCCAACAAGGGATCGGGACTCGATGCCCACACTCAGAATTTTATCGATGCGGTGAAATCGCGAAAGCTCGACTCGCTCACGTGCCCCATTCAGGCTGGCGCGCATGTTGCAAATGTCTGCCAGATGGGCAATATCTCCTTCCGCACCGGTCAGATCGTGCATTGGAACGCTGCAAAGCGCAACTTCAGGGAATCAGAAGCGAACAAGTATATGGAAGCCGAATACCACAACAAGTATTCCCTTCCCAAAGTATAGCCCGAAGGTTGTGAACCTCAGGGCTCAGACCTTGCGCTTACAAGGTGCGAGCATATTCAATGATGCCGGGATCGTGCCGATGGTAAAGTGATCAGCTTTACCTGCCGGCTCGCCGTCGATATGAAACGACATGGGTTCTTTCAATCTCATTGTAACATCGCGCACCTGGAGTGTTTCGCAATAGGCTGACTGATCTATCGTCCCTGAAAAGAACGAATAAATGAAATCGAGCCTGTAGGCGGGAAATTTCCTGATGATACTGATGTTGAGAAGTCCGTCGCACACCGATGCACCGGGAGCGATGGTGGCGTTGTTGCCGTATTGCGAAGAGTTGGCGACAGCGATGACGAATACCTTCTTCGAGAGCGTGCGTCCATCGACAACGATCTCCGCGTCGAACTCCGGGAACTTCATGAATTCATTCAACACGAGCTTTGTGTATCCCTGGAAGCCGCGCTGTTTTTCGAGGCCGAAGAGTTGGGCGATGTAACCGTCGAACCCGATGCCCGACACATTGAGCGAAAGTTTTCCGTTGAGCCGGAATGTGTCGATAGGGATCACCTCGCTAGTAAAGAGGCAATCCAGCGCTTGTGTTACGTTCAGGGGGATTCCCAGGTGTCTGGCAAGACCGTTTCCCGATCCTTTTGGAATGATGCCCATCGCGGCGGGGGAGTGCACCAGGGTTTGCGCAACCTCGTTGACTGTTCCATCTCCTCCGACTGCGACGATCTTGCGGAACCCTGAGGCCAGGGCCTCTGACGCAAGGGTGGTAGCGTGTCCAGGGCCTTCAGTATAAGCCAATCCAAATTCCCATCCCTGGCCACTGCAGGTTTGGTGGAAAGCCTCTTCCATCTCAGCCTTAAAGCCGGTGCCGGAGAATTTATTGACTATAAAGAATACCTTTTTAACTTCGCTATTCACATTTCAACGTTACTAAATTTTCGTCAACTGCCTTTCCAAACCCCATTCTTCTTAAGTACCATCCTATGCAATTCACTGCCCGAAAGCTTCTCTTCAAAGCATGGAATCAGGAAACAAAGTTACTGATGCGGCTGAACAGCATCGACTGTGTTAGGGGAGAGCTGTTCCGGAGGAATCACATACTTCTGCAATTTACAGGGTTGTACGACAAACAGAATGAAGAGATCTACGAGATGGATCTTGTGTTGATAGGAAATGACAAGTTCGTCGTCTGCTGGGACGCAGTGCAGAACGGCTGGGGCCTGAACACCTTTCCGGACACAGGCGTGAGGAAACCTTTCGTAAAGGAGGTGTCGCAACGCGCTATCCGGCTGTGTAATTATTTCGAATCGGAAAAAGCCGGATAACGCTTACTTCAGTTTTTCCTGAATGTATTTGACAGCCTGTCCGAAAGTCTGAAGTTTTTC
>CBFGXV010000150.1:0-6480 GCA_965652755.1 uncultured Chryseosolibacter sp.
TTATGACACCGGACAAAGTGATTTATACAGATGGAAGGGATGTGACGGTAACAGACTCCGCGTTAAAAGTCAAGAACACATCTTATAATTTGAGTGGTATTACGAAATTAAGTTTCTGGACTATCAAGCCCGAGCGTTGGCCCGCGGTGCTTCTTTTACTCCTCGGTTTGACAGCTGCGGTGCTGGGATTCCTTGGAATGGTACCGTCGGATGTGAGTGTGCGGGCGGAGGATGGCATGGTGAGCTCGAACACACTCGCGGTTTGGGTAGGGCTGGCACTCGCTGTGCTGGGACTTCTGCTTCTGCTCGCAGCGCGTACAAGATATGCAGTTCGCATTGGAACCGCTGAAGGAGAGAAGAATGCAGTTGTGAGCCAGAAACGCGAATACATCGCGCAGATCGTAGATGCCATTCACAAGGCTTTCGACCTGGGGCCGTCTTCTCATCCCACGATGACATCAAAAGAACCGGGGCTTCAATAAGTGCCCATCAGTTTTACAAAGATTTCCGGTGATGCTTCTTCAGGCGTTCACCGGAAATCTTTTTTTTAAGCGCGTCACTTTATGAAGGGATGTAATTCAAGACTGTCTTACATTACTTCATCTTTTTTTAGCACTCATCATAGCGTGAGCTTCCTGGTCATTTTTCCAGCCACAGTCTTTGGCTCTCTTCTTTCACCGATCTGCTGACGCCACATCGCATAATAGAGTCCTTTTTTCTCCACCAGCTCATCATGCGTTCCTGTTTCGGTTATGCGTCCCTTTTCGAGCACCATGATCTCATCGGCGTGAAGGATCGTTGAGAGCCTGTGGGCAATAAGGATTGTGATCTGTTCCCGTCTGCCCGAGATCGCACGTATCGTGTCTGTGATGGTCTCCTCGGTGAGGGAGTCCAGCGCAGAGGTGGCCTCATCGAAGATAAGTAATTGCGGATGGCGGAGCAGTGCGCGGGCGATGGCCATGCGTTGCCGTTCTCCTCCCGACAACTTCAGGCCACCTTCGCCGAGAACGGTATGAATTCCCTTCGACGACCGGGTCAGAAGTTGATCGGCGGATGCCTTGCGCAATGCCTCCGTTACTTCTTCATCTGTGGCATCCGGTTTTACGAACAACATGTTTTCGCGAATGGTCCCGGCAAAGAGCTGCGTATCCTGCGTAACAAAGCCTATTTGCCGACGCAACTGGTTGTAGCGTATGAATTGCGACAGCACGTTATTGAAATAGATCTCTCCCTCAACAGGCAGGTACAACCCCACGAGCAATTTGACGAGCGTTGACTTGCCGGACCCTGACGGTCCGACAAAAGCAATTGTTTTACCTTTTGGCACGTCAAAGGAAATTCCATCGATCGCATTCTGACCGGCGCCTTTGTGACGGAACACTACGTTCTCAAATCGCAGTTCCTCCAGTGGACCAATGTCGACAGGTTCTTCCGGTCGTTGCTCAATGGGTTTCTTCATCAGCCTGTCAAATGTTTGCAGCGACGACTCCGCCTCGCGGTATTGCAGTATGATCGTCCCGAGATCCTGCAGTGGAACGAAGATCGCTGTGGAGATGAATTGCATGCTGATCAATTCTCCGGTGGACAGAACATCCCTGAATATGAGCCATAGCAGCGTGAACAGAATGGAATGTTTTAACAAACTGAGCGTACTCCCCTGGAGGAAAGAAAGGGAACGTACGCGCCGTACCTTCTCCATCTCAAGCTTGAAGATCTTCAGTGTTTGTTCGCGAAGACGTTTTATCTCGGGGAACGTAAGGCCAAGACTTTTGACAAGCTCGATGTTTCTCAGGGATTCCGTGATCGAACCAGACATACGGAATGTTTCGCGGTTCACTGCGCGCTGGATGACCTTGATTTTTTTACTCAACATGCCGGTGAGGCCGCCTAGCACCAGCACGCCGATTAAGAAGACGGGGATAAGGGCCCAGTGTTTTGTTACAGCGTACCACAGGAGAAATCCTATTCCCACGACGGAAGAGAATACAATGTTGATGAAAGCGTTGATAAACCGTTCCGTATCGGTTCTTACTTTTTGCAGAATCGCCATGGTCTCGCCACTGCGTTGTTCCTCATACTCCTGAAAAGACAACCGCAATGTGTGCTTGAGTCCGTCATTGAAGACCTGCATGCCGAATTTCTGCACGACCATCCGCGTAACATATTCCTGAAATGCTTTCGTACCGCGCGCGAGCAAGGCAATGGCGATGGCGGCGATGAGCCAGAAAGAAACGCCTTTCATCAGCTCGGATTCTGACAGGTTACCCGGATTGGTTGCGTAATCGTCTATGATCTTTCCAAAAATAAGGGGATCAATCATGGTGAGAACCTGACTGACTGCCGCGAGGATCAATGAAACAATAACGAGTTTGCGATGGGGCTTTAGATAGTTCCAGAGGATATGCACGGAATGGTTGGCATTATCGGTAATAGTCTGGGTTGAGTCTGGGCAGATGAAATAATATGCGTCGCGCGACTCGCGATGGTCCGGACTGTGCGCGGATCATCTGCTAATAGCTCGCGAGTCGTTCGGATCGCAATAACTCCTGTCCTCCCTTGACCTTCGTAAGCCTGACGGTATCTCCGTCGCAGTTGATACCCTTGCCGAATTCGATGATCGTATAACCATAGCAAGGTTTCTTTTCCGCTACGGCTTCGGGAGCGGAAGCCTCTTTTTTTCTGCGAATATCAGCACCAAGAAGTACGATGAATATCAGTACGACACCAAAGAGCAGGAAGATTTTCTTCATAACAAAAATGTTTAGATCCTATGCCAGTTTAATACCACCGATAGTTCCCATTGGCAATCAGCCAGATATTGCAGGTTGATTTGGGATAACAGTAGTAACAAAGGGTGTGCCTGCGAAATCTAGGCCGAGCGGCCGCATTTTCATTTCCTGTACATGGGAAGAGCTTCCCCACCGGCATGGTTTACTGTCGCTTCAACCATTCAGTCTGGCGTGCGGGTTCTTATACAGCCGCTTAAGGCCCGGGGGCATGTTGGTTGGTATAGTAATTTTCCTTGCCTTTAAATCGAGAGACAAAATCATTTATATATGGGAAAGGATAAAGAAGGAAAATTTCATCCCCGGAAGGGGAAGCCATCCGGCAGCTTGAGAGAAGGGGTAGGACTACAGCCCATAGATACATCTGCGATCGAGGAACATCTTGAGATAGCCGAGAAATACACGGAGGGTGACGAACAACCAGCACCGAACATTCATGTAAGACATCCCAACAGAAACGTCGACAAGCGCGAGGAAAAACAGCGGACAAAAGATTCACAGCGATTCAATAATCCCGCTAACAAAAGCGTGAACGAAACCTTCGTCGCTGAGCGTTCCGACACGCAGGCTGTGGAGTTGCCAGCTGTGCCAGGCAAGGAACTCTTTGCCGAACTTGCTAATTATCAGAGCGAATGTTGCATATCGTTGTATATGGCGACCACTGTCAATTCCAGCGTTGAATCAAACAAACAAAAGGACTACATCGCTTTTAAAAATAAGCTTCAGCAGCTAACCGCCTCGTTGAAGGAAAAAAATATCGATCAGACACAGATCGAGCGAATGCTCAAGCCTGGTTATGACCTGCTTCGGGATGAAGAATTCTGGACCGAGCTCAGCAACGGCCTCGCTGTTTTTATCAGCGACGGATATGTCAGATACATGCGATTGCCAGTAGCTTTGAAGGATGAGATGATGATAAATTCCAGCTTCTATCTGACGCCGCTTATTCCCGTAATGACCAGCAAGGATTATTTCTACGTTCTCGTGCTGAGTAAGAAACAGGCGAAGCTTTACCGCGCCGACGCGTTCGGAATGCGATATGTTCCTGTTACCGGCATGCCCAGGGGTGTGGACGACGTAGTGCACTTTGAGGAAAAAGACGATCAGGAACTTTTCCGCACGGACACTGCGGGCGCGGGCGCGGGGGCCAACTTCCATGGCACCGGAGCCGGAAGACCGGATCACAAGACGAATCTCGCCATGTACTTTGACGAAGTGGACGAAACACTATGGAAAGAGGTTCTTAACAAGGAAAATGTGCCGCTTCTTCTCAGCGGCGTAGAATACCTGATACCCATCTACAAGCAGGTGGCGAAGTACAAGCCTATATGGGACGATGCCATCACGGGCAGCCACGAGCATGAGGATATAAATGCTCTCTACCAGCAGGCGCGCGCCAAAATGGAACCGTATTTTCAGGAGCGTGTAGCCAAGGCGTTAAATATCTACGGGAACCAGTCGGCGACGGAACTCACCTCATCTGTTCCAGACGACGTTATCCCGGCGGCTCACTACGGACGCATATCGCAACTCTTCGCGCTGCAAGGTGAACATATCTGGGGAAAATTCGACGAGATGAACAATAAGTTGACGATCCATTCCGCACAGCAGGATGACGACGAATGCCTCGTCGATAAGACCGTCATCAAAACACTCTTGAGCGGGGGCGAGGTTTTTATCCTGCCCGCGGATAAAATGCCAGCTGGAAGTAAACTTGCCGCAATCATGAGGTATTAAACCGGAGTCGACTTTCCGAACCGGCCAGGTACGGAAAGTCGATTTTCCAACACATCAAAAAGGCAGCGTACAGGAACCGACTTAAACATCAAACTTCGGGGCAGTCCTCCCTTGTGAACAATCAAGGGAATAGGACTGCCCTGTATTTTGCGCTGATGGTAACCTGCGACAACTGGCCCGGCGGGGGAAAGCTGTTTTATTTGAAGCCATGGGATCAGACAGCCGGTTGACCGGCCTGCTCCATTGGCGAGCCCGTACCCGCCACTTCGGCAAACTCGTGCAACGGTCTCCCCCCGAAACCCCGTCGCCGGAGCCCCATGCAGGGAATAGAAATTTACGCACTGCCCGAAGGAAGCATAAAATAAACACAGAATCATTAAGCTATGGAAAACTACAGGATTTATTGCGAGGAAAGCGAGCGGGCCGAGATCATGAGCATATTGCGCAAATATAATGACGTAGTGATCGACAATGTGGACGCGCACAGTTTCGGAATTACGATCGAGGGCGATCACGCGGAGGAGTTTTATCATCAACTGCTTGACGAAATTGAAAGCGAAGTTTTTCGCTATCGCCGCGAACGGGAACGAGACAGTATCCATTGAATTTCCGCTGGATAGCCCGCCTTTACCAGGGTAAAATTTGGATGGAAAGGAGATCTCTCATTGGATGCAAATTGTCGCTTTTTTGCGCTTTCCATCGATTGCAGATGAAATATTTATTTTTTATTCTTATTATTGGATCATCAATAAACAAATCAGCGCAGGTTTTTCTGATGTGTGGTTGCATAAGAAAAACTTGCGCTTATCTATTTTAAGAGCCTGAGCGCTCCATACTGCAATTTCTTTCCGGAACTTTATAGACCTTCCCTGAGTTTTCCCTTTCCAATAGGAAAACATGTCTGGATCAAAGAACCTCATTCTCATTTTGGCTGCACTACTCATGAATTGTCAGGACGCTGTCGAGAAGCCGTCCAGTGAAGCGCCGCCGGTAAAAAATCAGTATCTCCTTTCAGCGACCCCAGGTAGCGAAACCTCTCAGGGCACCCTGCAGTTGTTGGCCTCCGCCTTTGGCCAGGCCGATGTTGCGACCCTCCTGAAGTACGATGTCAAGGCTTTCACGCTGACCTACACTACTTCTTATAAGGGAGAGCCAGTCGCGGCATCGGGCCTGATCATGGTCCCTGTGGGTATCACTTCCGATGCGCCCATCGTAAGTCTCCAGCACGGGACGGAGTTTCGCAAGGATGATGCGCCCTCTGTAAAAGGAGGGTTTCAGGGTCTGGAGTTTTTTGCATCCGCCGGGTACATTGCGCTGATGCCGGATTTTCTTGGCTACGGAACATCACAATCAATTTTTCACCCATATTACGATAAGGCGCACGCGTCGTCTACGGTGATCGATCTGATCAAGGCCGCTAAAGAATTTCTGAACCAAGAAGAGATTGCTTTCAACGAGCAACTTTTCCTGGCCGGATATTCAGAGGGAGGTTATGTGACACTCGCTGCGGCGAAGGAGATCGACGAAAATCCGGAGCATGGATTAAACGTTACCGCGGTGGCTGCCGGGGCGGGGGGTTACGATCTACCCGGGATGCTTGCAGAAATAACCTCCGGAACGTATTACGCGTATCCAAGCTATCTCGCCTTTGTGCTGATGGCCTACAACGAGACCAACGACTGGCACAAACCCCTGACTTATTTTTTTCAGGAAAAGTACGCCAGTGCACTGCAAACTTTCCTGAATGGGGAGTACGGCGGAAGCTATATAAATTCCAAACTGACTACCCACGTTCCTTCACTCTTTAACAGCGACTTCTTTCAACGGTTGAAGGATCCGGCAGGCGAATTGGAGTTGAAGACTGCCCTCGAACATAACAGTGTGGCGGGCTGGAAGACTGATGTGGCGATCAGGCTTTTTGATGGAACGAAAGATGAGATAATTCCCTTCAGCAATT
>CBFGXV010000151.1:0-6433 GCA_965652755.1 uncultured Chryseosolibacter sp.
GGGAATCTTTCGCAATCAGTTCGAATTTCATAAACGCGCAAAAATAGCGGTATGGGGGGGATTTCCCTAAAGATGCACCAAATGCTTAATGAATGAGGGAATTGAGGTAGGAATTGATATTCGCAGGAGAGATGATCTCGAGCGGAAGAAGCTCGTTCGGCGGCGCTGTCTTCTTGAGGATCAGATGGCTGACAAGGTGATTGATTCCGAGAAAGGCCTGTCGTTTCGGATTCTGGTGGATCAGAAAACTGATGATGCCTTTTCGCATGTAGAGAATGTTCTCTTCCAGCATGTCGTAACCGATAAGTTTCACTTTTTGCTTTTGGTATCGATCAATGAAGGCGGCCATCAGGTACGTACCTTTTGAAGTACTCACAAAGATCCCTCGCAGTGAATCCTCCCGCAGCAGGTCCGCGAGCTGCTCTTCCAGACTGAGCTCGGATGGATTGTACAGATTATAGGTCCTTACGTCAAAATTGCAGTTGCTGTTGGGTTTAAAGTACTCGCGGAAACCACGCTCTTTTTCCGCGAGGTGTACCGAGTTGCCGAGATCCTCATTGATGTGGAGGACGGCAAGGACGCCGGAGTCCTCGCGGATAGCCAGTCGCATCAGTTCTCCGCCCACCCTGCCACTCTGGTAAAGGTCCTGCCCGATAAAGGTCAGCGAAGAAGCCTGCTCAATATTGGTATTGAACAATACAAACGGTATCCCGATGTCCTGGAAGCGTTTAAAGAAGGGAAGGGTTTCGTGATAAAAGATTGGTGCAATCAAAATACCGTCCGGAGGATCGCTTGCAATGATTTCGGCAACCTCCCTGAAAGAATCCTTGTCATAGAGGTCAAAGAAGAAAGGTACCACACTCACGCCATAGCGCATCCATTCAGTCTGCGCCTGATCGAGACCCTGTTTGGAGGAGGCCCAATAGGGGTCCTGTTGCGGGTCCGGGACCAGCGCTGCGATCCTGTACGTTTTGTTGGAGCCGAGTGTACGGGCGATAACGTTTGGCTTGTAATCGATCTGGTCAAGAACGGTGAGAACTTTTTTTAAAGCCTGCTCTGAAACGCGTCCGCGATTGTGTAGCACACGATCGACAGTTCCGACCGAAACACCGGACAATTCAGCGATGTCCTTTATGCGTACATTTTTGGCATTCATGTGAAAGGCCGGGTCTTCTGACATACCGGGGTCTATATGCGTACACAAATTGTACTTTTTTGTGACTTTTCCCACAAAAAATCCCTATATTATTTAACAGGCAACAGAGTTAAAGCGCGTGAAACGCGGCGTTACCGCGCCCGACGATTCCATGATACCGCGTCTGTTCGTTTTCTCAGACACCGCTTTTGAATTATTCCGAAGATAAACTTCTTTCACATCGGATGTCTCCAGTTTCCGTTCCGACCGCAATCGATCAGCACTGGTATTTGATAATCTGTTTTCGCAGCGAGACCAGCAGGCCGGACTATGAAGTGGTTGCGTGTACTCTCTTTTTTTTGTCATTTCATAAAAAGACGCCCTTGTATGTTTTTGTTTTTCCTCCTCAGAAAAAAATCTTTTCGACTCGGCCTCAAAAGTTATCTTTGTGCCTCAAACCCGATTAGCCGTTGCAGATTTTAATGATTGTTTTCCTGATAGCCGTTGGTGTTCAGCTGGTTTATCTGTTTGTTTTCCTGTTGGCGTTCAAACGCAGATCACCTGAGGAGAGTGAAGCGCAGCCTCCGGTGTCGGTGGTGGTGTGTGCACACGACGAGGCCGAGAATCTTCGCGAACTTATTCCGCTGTTGCTGTCACAGGACTATCCTGATTTTGAAGTCATCATCGTCAATGACCGTTCCAACGATAGCACTTACGACTTTCTTCTGGAGGAGACAAGGCGGGAGCCACGGCTGAGAATGGTTAACGTGAAGGAGACACCGGAACGCGTGAACGGCAAGAAATATGGTATCACGCTGGGCATCAAAGCGGCCGCTCATGATTGGATCCTGCTCACCGACGCAGATTGCCGCCCGGCAGGAGTGCAATGGATCAAAACGATGGCTCGCCATTTTACGTCGCGATCACAATTTGTCCTGGGCTTTTCACCTTATGTCAGGAAAAAGGGTTTTCTGAACTTATTCATACGTTTTGAAACGATACTCACTGCAATCCAATACTTCGCCTTTGGATGGATGAAGAATCCCTACATGGGTGTAGGCCGGAACCTTGCGTATCGCAAGTCCCTTTTTCTCGAGCAGAAGGGATTCAACAACTTCCTGCATGTGACCGGAGGCGATGACGACTTGTTTGTCAACATCCACGCGCGCGGAAGTAATACGCGATTGGAGATATCTGCGGAAAGCCAGGTACTGTCTTTTCCAAAGACAACATGGCGCTCGTTCTACGAACAGAAGGTCCGCCACCTGTCTGTCGGAAAGCGGTACCGGTTCGCACACCGGTTCCTCCTGGGGTTGTTCAGTTCGAGCTGGATCGTTACCTGGCTGGCATGGATTGCGCTGATGGCCTGGTTAATATTGACTTTTGATGCTGGAACTACCCCATATTCCCCTGAAACTTATTTGGTTGTGGGTGCTTTCGTCCTTCGCTGGGTACTGCTATTTTTGCTTTTTAGGTCGATGCTCACCAAGGCGTCCCTGCGCTTTTCGCTTTGGGCCCTGCCCCTTTTAGATTTTATATATTCGATTTATTATCTTTCAACGGGTCTTGTTGCGTTAACTACTAAAAAGATTCGATGGAGGAACTAAAACGGGATTTTTCGGATAAGGCAGTTGAGGATTTCCGGCTGATCGACGAAGCGGTCAGAGGTGACGATCAAGCCTATGCCCGGTTGTTGCAGCGCTACAAACGCCCGGTTTACCACATGATCCTGAAGATGGTCCGCAACGTCGATGATGCCGAAGATCTCACCATCGAATCATTTGCGAAGGCTTTCCGCAGTCTGCATCGCTTCAAGAAAGACTTTACCTTCAGCACGTGGCTGTTTCGCATTGCCACGAACAACACGATCGACTTTATTCGCAAGAAGAAGCTGAACACCCTTAGTATTGAGAATACTTTTACGGATGATGACGGGCAGTCTGTGTCGATCGACGTGGAAGATGAGAATCTCGACCCGCAGGAGGAGACCATCAAGGCTCAGAAATCCGAACTTGTCCAGATTTTTGTAGATAAACTCCCTCCGAAATATCAGAAGCTCGTCAGACTGCGCTATTTCCATGAACTGTCCTATGAGGAAATTGCCGTTGAGCTCGATGCTCCCTTAGGTACTGTCAAGGCCCAGTTGCACCGCGCCCGGGAGCTGATGTTCGAGATGGTTAAGAACAAAAGGGACCATATCTGATAACTCCTGTGCAGAGTGTCGAACTGATATTTTCCTATTTCCCGCAACTTACTGATCTGCAGAAAGAACAGTTCTCACGGCTGCTTCCTCTCTATCAGGAATGGAATTCCAGGATCAACGTGATCTCGAGGAAGGATATCGATAATCTTTACCTTAACCACGTATTGCATTCTCTTGGCATCGCCAAGATGACATCGTTCAAAAGCGGAGCCGAGATCCTGGATGTCGGCACCGGCGGAGGGTTTCCGGGCATACCGCTCGCGATCCTTTTCCCGGACACGCAATTCCACCTCGTTGACTCTATAGGAAAGAAGATCACCGTTGTTAAAAATGTTGCTGAAGGCATCGGTCTGAAAAATGTCGAAGCGCAGCAGATCCGTGCCGAACTGGTGAAAGGTGAGTTTGACTTTATTGTCAGCCGTGCCGTTACCCGCCTCAAAGAATTTTACGGCTGGGTGCACCGGAAGGTAAAGAAGGACTCAAAGCACAGCCTGTACAATGGAATCCTTTACCTTAAGGGTGGCGACCTCGATGAAGAACTCGCGGAGCTGAGAAAGCCACATCAGGTTTTTGAGCTCAATAGCGTGTTTCGCGAAGAATTTTTCGAGACCAAGAAAGTGGTGTATGTCCCCTTGTGAAGGCTTAGGATTGTTTTTTCCTGATCTATTTTGGCCCGCAATATCCGATGTTCACCGCATCACCGGTTGCTCAAGACCATATCCGTCATCACAGACACAGTTCGATCCTTCAGATTCCTCACTTCCTGTGTCGTGAGTCCTTTCGTGGGGATTTCTTCACCGACATAAATGCGGATCAGTCCGGGTTTCAGGTTGATAGTGCCCGGGGGCATGAGCGGTCCGGCTCCGATCACTACAATTGGGAGCACGGGTTGTTGTGTGTCTATGGCAATCCGGAACGCGCCATCGTGGAACGGCTGCAATACTTTATCGGTCCTGTTCTGCGTGCCTTCTGCGAAGATGAGGATCGAGATCCCATTCTTTAAAAACATCTTCAGACGGTCAATACTTCTCTTGCGGCTTTCAGGGCTCGAACGATCGACAATGATCGCCGCAGATCTCGCGATCCATCCAAAGATGGGAATTTTCAGAAGTTCCTTCTTGGCGAGAGGCCGGAACTGTCCGGGCAATAACATCGTGAGCCCCGGTATGTCGAGGAACGATGTGTGGTTGCTGACATAGATATAAGCCTGACCGCGCCGAAAGTTGTTTTTACCGTAGAATTTGTATCTGATGAAGGTAAGCTTGCTGAAGATCCAGCTCCACAGCCACAGAAAGGCATAACCGATTGCGCCAAAGCGCTGACCAAGCAAGAATGGAAGCACGATTCCGGGCAAAAGCAGGATCATAAAAACGGTGAACACAAGGCCCACCCAGATCTTGTACAAAAGACTCAGCACGGCTGTAAGTATTTTCAAGTGACCGCTGCGTTATTATTCGAGAACCTTTGGGACACGGAAGTAGTCAGTGTCTTTTTTGGGAGCGTGAAGCAGAGCCCGCTCATGGTCAAGATGACCTTTCACTTCGTCCTCGCGCAGCGAGTTGATTTCATGCGACATGGTTGTTAACGGCTCAACGCCTTCTGTATCGACTTCTTTGAGCTTCTCAACCCAGTCGACGATCTCGGTCATGTCCCGGATCATCTTTTCCGCATCCTTCTCGTCAAATTCAAGGCGCGAGAGGTGAGCGATCTTATCCAGAAGTTCACGGTTGATTTTCATTCCTTTCCCAGGTGATTATATAACTCGTTTTCAATCACACTTTTCACTTTTGTCTTTAACAGATGCAGCTCCTTCAGCGTATAGATCGAAGGGTCGATCGGTTCATGAAAGATCACTTTCATGGGTTTCCAATGAAGGAGGAACCGGTCAGGGGGCAAAATTATCCAATTATATGGAATGGTGACAGGGACAATGGAGATTTGTTTTTCGATTGCAGCGCGGAATGCACCGTCCTTAAATTCTCCCATGACCGGTGGATATTTTGTGACGATACCGCCTTCCGGAAATATTACAAGGCTTTTCCCCTGATCAATGGCCTTGAGCGATTTTACAAGTGTGATGTAGCGGCTTTTCAGTTTCGCGCGGTCTACGGTAATGTGAAGCTTGCTGTACATGAACCCGAAGACAGGAATATTCTTCAGGTCGTTCTTGCCGACGAAAACAGTATCATGTGTATTCAGCGCAACCGTTGCAATGTCCATATAAGAGCAATGGTTCGGACAGAAGATATATTGTCGTCGGGGATTCAAACGCGCCTCGTAAACAACTTTGAACGGAATTCCAATAAGCACGAACATCGTTTTGGCCCACCATCTGTTGAACTTCCCAACAAGCCTGAACTTCCTGGGAAAAATTATAGGAATAAGCAACAGGAAGAAAAAAACGACAAAGAGCAGGGAAAATATTATCAGGCCGTAAAGCGTGTAAAGGCCTCTTATCAATTTCATGTTAAATCCTTTTTACCAGATAGGTGAATGCTGGAAATGTGAAAGGCAAGATACCGGCGTGGCACGTCTGTGATTCTGATAGCGGAGGGAGCCGTTCCTTGACATTTCAGGAGTCAAGCTACGGAATTTGGGACCATCAAAAAATATTATTTTAGAAGCGGTGCGGATCTCTGTCAAATTTTCTGGTCAGGCCCTGTATTGTATGATACAGCGCTCATCCTTCAACAGACGGCCCGCGTTTTTTACTTCAATACGCGAGCGCGCATCATTCATTTGTTCCTTCACCGATACTTTTATCTCTTTCATGCGCATGCATTCAATGAATCGTTTTACCTGTTCTTCATTTTCAAGAATCAGTCTCGGCACTGGCGTAGGCTTGTCGTCTTCACCTTTTGCGACCATGGTAAAATACGACGAGTTGGTATGCTTTATCTTCCCTGATTTGACATTCTGCGCTTCAACACGGATGCCAACGATCAGCGAAGTCCTTCCTACATAATTCACAGACGCATGCATCGCCACGAGCTCACCAACTTCCACGGGCTGAAGAAATTCCACTTTATCCACCGATACCGTCGTCACAAACGTTCGTAATCTAATTCAAATTACTGCCGTTGTATTTTTTCTTA
>CBFGXV010000152.1:0-6417 GCA_965652755.1 uncultured Chryseosolibacter sp.
CAACCTTTGTTTTTGGACAGATGAATGAGCCTCCTGGAGCACGCGCGAGAGTGGCAGCTTAGCCCCTTCGCCGTCGAATGCGACGTCTACGACAGGGCCAATTACCTGGGTGATCTTTCCAATATTTGCCATTGCGCTGTTTTTGTTGTTGAGGTCTGAAAATTCGACCGCAAAAGTATGTTATTAAGGACGAAGTACAAAGACCCGAAATGAGATTTATTGTCCGGGAAATGATGCCCTGGTTGGTTGAAAGTTTCAGTTCTCCCGGCCGCGCTAAAATGGCCGGCTGGATCTGCAAAGCCCCTTTTTCATGCTTCCGTTACTGATGCTGCATCCAAAGAGATCCGGAAGGTCGTTCCGAGGTTTTCTTCGGAAGACTTGACGAATATTTTTCCGTCGTGGTATGTCTCGATGATCCTTTTTGCAAGCGTCAGTCCGAGTCCCCATCCGCGTTTTTTGGTCGTGAAACCGGCCTTGAAAACCATCGCGAGTTTTGACCGTGGAATCCCTTTTCCCGTATCGCTGATATCAATAAAGACCTTTCCTTCGTTACCCCTGAGGATCTTGATGGCGATGGTGCCCGAACTGCCCATGGCATCCACGGCGTTCTTGCAAAGATTTTCCACCACCCATTCAAAAAGGGGTGCGTGAACCATGGCCGGGATGTTGTCGGAGAGGGTAAAGACCTCGATCCTGATGCGCGATGATATGCGGGGGCGCAAATAGGTTACAACATTATTGATGAGCGTCACGATATTTTCCTTCTTTAGGGCCGGGATCGATCCGATGCTTGAAAATCTTTCAGTAACGATCTTTAATTTCTGGATGTCCTTCTCGATCTCGTCTGCGACGCCTTTCTTCCGCATGTAGGGATCTTCCCGTATCACCTCGATCCATGCCATCAACGAGGAGAGGGGAGTACCCAATTGATGGGCGGTCTCCTTTGCAAGGCCTACCCAGACACGGTTTTGTTCGGCTGCCTTTGAATAATTGAAAGCCAGATAGCTGATGAATCCGAAGATGGCAATTACCGTCAGCTGGACATACGGATAGGCTACCAGTTGTGTCAGCAGAAAGGAGTTCCTGTAGTAGACTTTTTGCGTTCCGAAGACCTCATTGGTGTTCGGATCTTTCAGCGTAATGATGATCGGATCATAGGTATCGGCCATCGATTCAAGCTCTTTCGACAACTGTTCTTCAATCGCTTTATCTGTGCGGCTGGAGTCGATATAAATATTCTTATACTCCATGACATTGTCATGTTCGTCGACAAGGATGGTCGGAACCGAATTGTTCTTATTGATAATTTCTTCCGAAACAAAAAGGATGTTGCTGTTGAGGCTTTCGTTGAGGGTATACTCTATTGCGCGCGCGAACAATTGAACCTGTTGACGTTCTCTTTCCTTGAGCTGGTCAACGAGCACGTTGGTATAGTAAATGGAGCTGACACTGATCAGGAACGAAACAGCCAGCACGATCCATTTCAGCCTGGGATTGTGCTGATAAAAATCTCCTGAAGGAATGGGATTCCGCATGGTCATGAACCTTGAAAATAGATAAAAAAACCGGAGTTCAGCCGGGTTTTCAACGTGTTACCTTCAAATATTTCCTTAATGTTTCATCATGAACCACTTCGCAAGCACCTTGTAATTGATCTTCGTGCCGTGCATCAGAATACCGACTCGGTATATTCTCGCGGCGATCCAGGTTGTGAATATGAAGCCGCCTATCAGCAGGCCTTGCGACAGGAGCAGCTGCCAGAGCGGAACACCAAATCCAAGCCTGCCCATCATCGCTATCGGGGAAGTAAACGGTATGATCGAAAACCAGAAGCTCGCGGGACTGTGCGGATCGTTGAGGATAAACATGAACAATCCGAAGTATGCAATGATCAGGGGCAAGGTTATCGGAAAGGTAAATTGCTGAGCTTCCTGCTGCGAATCAACTGCCGAACCTACTGCGGCAAACAAGGCGCCGTACAACAAGTAACCGCCGAGGAAATAAAAGGCGAAGTTAAAAATGATGGAAGCGATCGGTATCTGGTCGAACGATGTTGTAATCATCGACTGGATCTTGTCGCTCTGTTCCTGCGCTTCTTCCCGTGCTTCTTCGTTGCCTCCCATTTGCGAGATCTGCTCCATCGCCTGCTGTTGTGGCATTGTCATGCCGAACATCGCCAGGGTGGCAGTTGATAACACGGTGATCAACACAACCCAGATTGTAAATTGCAGAAGTCCCACGGCGGCGATCCCCAGGATCTTCCCCATCATCAGTTGGAAGGGTTTTACGGAAGACAACAGTACCTCGACGATCTTGCTTGTTTTTTCTTCGATCACGCCAAGCATGATCTGCATGCCATAGATGAGCACAAACATGTAGATGAGGACGCCGAGCAAAAATCCCAGACCATATAATATTCCGGTGTTGCTTTCTTTTTCTTCTCCCGTCTCACTGAGGTTGATGTTGTTGAGACTGACATCCGTCTTCAGACTTTTCAGGGTGTTCTTGTCAATGTTAAATTGCTCAAGTTTCAGATCATGAATTCGATTCTCAAGAACTCCCTCCAGATCTTCAATCTTCCGCATACTCGGGTTTTCCTTCGTGAAGAGAGACATTCCCCGCGGATTGGCCAAATCGAACTCCGGAATGTAGAGCAACGCGAAGTCCTTCGACTTATTGAATTCTGACTTGGCTTTCTCGATATCGGTGCCGGCGGGGACAAACTCATACTTGCTGTTGTTGTCAAATTTGAATTTCCCGCTTACGTCAACTACCTGTACCCGCTGTCTGCCTGCATCTTCCTCCTGCTTCATCATGACATACACCATGACAGCGATGATGGCTGGGAACACCATGGGTATAAGGATGGTGGCAATCAAAAAAGATTTTTTCTGGACGCGGTTCAGAAACTCCCTCTGGAAAATCAACCAGATCTTATTCATGTTTTCCTCCTTTCACCAGCGTGATGAAGATCTCCCCCATAGTTGGTATCTTCTCGATGAAGCTGTGCACCTGGGTGAGGTCCGTGAGATCGCGAATCAGTTTATTCGGACTTGTATTTTCTTTCATCCGGACGGTGGATCTGAAGAAGTCATCCTCAAGCAGGCGCTGATCCATCAATTCATACTCGCCATTGTCGAATCTAAATGTTCCCTGATGATCGACCAGGAATGTATTTGTTCTGTAAGCCGCCTTAACGTCCTTCTTTGATCCTTCAAGTATTTTTTTGCTCTTGTCGATGAGTGCTATGTGATCGCAGAGGTCTTCAACAGTCTCCATCCTGTGTGTGGAGAAGATGATGGTACTCCCGTTCTCCTTAAGTTCGAGGATTTCCTGTGTGATGAGCTGAGCATTTACCGGATCAAAGCCAGAGAAAGGTTCATCAAGTATTATAAGCCGTGGTTCGTGCATCACAGTACTGATGAATTGCACCTTCTGCGCCATTCCCTTGCTGAGATCTTCAACCTTTTTTCCCCACCAATCAGTGATCCCGAATTTTTTGATCCAGGTCTTGCTTCGGGCGGTGGCGTCTGCCTTGCTCAGGCCTTTCAGGCGTGCGAGGTAGATGAGTTGCTCGCCGACCTTCAGCTTTTTGTAAAGACCGCGTTCCTCAGGCAGATAGCCGATCACTCCGATGTGTTTCTCTTCGAGCTTTTCCCCAAAGAGAAATATCTCGCCGGCATCTGCATTGATGATCTGGTTGATGATGCGGATGAGTGTAGTCTTACCCGCGCCGTTGGGACCTAGTAAACCAAATATGGTTCGTTCAGGAATGGTGACACTGACATCATCCAGAGCGAGATGTTGCGTGTAACGCTTCGTTATTCCTTTGGCAATTAATGCTTCCACGATGGGCCGGTTTCGAAAATTAGTAGCGAAAGATAGACAGGAATTACATCAGGAGGAAGACAGAAGGTCGCGGGAGATCCTGCGGCTTGAGCGGTAGACTTTACCTGGCAGATTCGCGGAAGATGATATTCCCCATTGAAACGTCAAGGTTGAATACGAGGGCGTTCTCTGCCTTTTCGTTGTAGGCGGCGTTGGCGAAAGTATTAGCGCGGATTTTTCTCAGACTATCGGGGATCTTTACACTGCAAAGCCATGAGTCGTTGATGGTGACAAGGACAGGTGTTTGAGCTGAAGGAAGAATGATGGTGAGGTTACCGGCGCCTACGCTTCCGACTATCCGGTTGGCCACAAGGGGAGGATTGGCGCTGAAATCGAGGGTCATATTCCCGAAACCGACGTCGGCGGCAGTATACCGCGCGCGGGAAAGATTGATATTCTTAACGAGGAGTGAACCCAGGTCAACCTTTACGGACAGCGTATCCATGTCGACCTTATTCTCGAGGGAGCTGTATCCAATGTTAACGTCTGCACTGCCTGTGTTGATCTTGAGTTTCCTGATTGAAAGTCCTGAGAGGTCGACGTGAGCATTGCCTACGCCGTAATCGAGCTCCAGGTCATATGGTTTGGAATCAGAGAGATACATCTTCCACACCTTGTTGTTGTCGGCTTTTTCCTCGCCGAACATACGGGTAGAAATGGTTTGACCAATGCTTTGCGATTCCGAGTTCTCAAAATTGAAGTAGACCTGACAGGCGTTGTTGACGATCTGTTTTCTGAACTGGTGAGAATATGAAGATTGATCCTGATTGCTGAAGATGTTCAGGATCTCTGAGCTGTGGCCGGCTTTGATATAACAATCCCCTGAATTGGCTTGAAGCTGAAGGGCGACCCGCTGGCATGCCTGACTGTTTTCGACTGTAAATTGCCTTTTCATCTGCCCCAACGCCATGCCCGCAAAAGCAATCCCGCAAACGGTTAACCAAAAACTTTTCTGCATGCTGAATATGTACGTAGCCTGTTATGTTAGGTTACGCCGTGTATGTTTATCTTGAAGAATTGCTTAAAAAAATTCCCCAGACACTATTTAACGGCAGACGGCTGAAAAGGTTTAATTAAAAAATTCCTTCATCCGTTCAAAAAAGCCCTTTTCATTGGCATCGGGTCTAGGCTCGAAATTGGGCGAATCACGCAGACTCTCCAGCTTCGCCCGTTCTTCCGGGGTAAGTTTTTTAGGGGTCCACACATTCACGTAGATCAGTTGATCTCCGGTTTCATATCCATTGAGGTCTTTGAGTCCTTTTCCGCGCAGGCGCAGTACTTTTCCACTTTGGGTACCTGGCTCAATCTTGATCTTGACCCGGCCTCCAACCGAAGGAACTTCAACGGACGTACCCAATGCAGCATCGACGAAACTCACGTAGAGATCGTAGATGATATTGTTGCCGTCGCGTTTCAGCATGGCATCTTCCTGCTCTTCAATAAGGATCAGCAAGTCGCCGGCTACCCCGCCGCCGGGCGCATCATTTCCCTTACCTGCCATTGATAGTTGCATGCCATCCGACACACCTGCCGGTATCCGCACCGTGATCACCTCTTCTTTTGAAACCAGGCCAGAGTTATCCACCCCCGGTGGTTTCTTATCGACGATCTGACCGGAACCATCGCAGGCAGGGCACGTCGATGACGACACCATTTGGCCAAGCATGGTATTCACGACCTTTCGGACCTGGCCCGTGCCCTGGCACTGGGTACAGGTCTTAAATGACACACCTTCTGCGTGCACCATGCGATGCACTTTTATTTTCTTCTCGACTCCATTAGCGATCTCATCAAGGTCCAGCTTCAGCTTGATCCGGAGATTGGAGCCTTTGCGCTGGCGACGGCCGCCTCGCGTACTTCCTCCACCGCCAAAAAAGCTGTCGAAGGGACTGCCACCGCCGAAGATATCCCCAAACTGGCTGAAGATATCCTCCATGTTCATGTCATGACCGCCATATGCGCCAGCCCCTGCACGCGCATGTCCGTAACGATCGTAATGGGCCTTTTTCTCAGGGTTGCTCAGCACCTCATAAGCCTCGGCAGCCTCTTTGAATTTCTCTTCCGCTTCCTTATTGCCCGGGTTCTTATCCGGGTGAAATTGGATGGCTACCTTTCGGTAAGCCTTCTTGATTTCTTCAGGGGTTGCGCTTTTCCCTACTCCCAATATGTCGTAATAGTCTCGCTTAGTTGCCATTCTTTTGACGCATTAATTACCCACTACAACTTTCGCGTAGCGTATTACTTTATCGTTTAACAAGTATCCTTTTTCAACCACATCTACAATCTTGCCCTTCAGATCCGGGGTTGGCGAGGGAACCTGTGAAATTGCTTCGTGAAGGTCAGGATTGAAGTCCGAACCCTGCGCCGCCTCCATTGTCTTCACACCATAGAGTTCCAGCACTTTCCTGAATTTCGAATGGATCAGAAAAAATCCCGCAAGTTCTTTAGCGTTCTTGTCCGGAAAGGAATTTTCCGCGCGATCAAAATCGACGGCAACCGGCAACATTGACTTGATCAATTGCTCGTTTG
>CBFGXV010000153.1:0-6411 GCA_965652755.1 uncultured Chryseosolibacter sp.
AGTATGGCCGGCACCGGCCGCTTGAACATTTTTTTCTGGCCAAAGGCGACGAGCAAAAGATTCTTAAAGCGTTGCGCGGGGTTATCGTCGATTCGTACTGCTTTGCCGAGCTGAATGTTCCGGCGAATAAAGCCAATGCGCTTAATCAGGAAATAACCGGCTGTTATCAGTACCAGGGCGAAAGCGATTTGTGCGATCATCTAATTATGAGATTCTTTTCCAAATAGTTACTCCACCGCCATCTCTGATAAAACTGGCATAACCCAAATCAGGATGATCGTTTCAATCAATAAATCACGGTCGATTTTGCACGAAATGTAAATTTATCTACTTTTGTGCCCCTGCCAACAAGCAGGCGACATTTTTCGGTGATGTAGCTCAGTTGGTAGAGCAAAGGACTGAAAATCCTTGTGTCGGGGGTTCAATTCCCTCCATCACCACAAAGCCTCCCATACGGGAGGCTTTTTTGTTCCGGTAATTTCAGAAAGGCGCCATCCTTCAAAACTCTGTGAAGACCTTCCTGGGCAATTTTTCGTCTATACGCACATTTCTGGGTCCGCGGTTGTCGGACCTGTCAGCGGACAGCAGGATGTTGCCGTACCGCTTATAGTTGTCAAATGGCCAGATCTGGGAAGCCGAATCCTGACTGGCTTCCTTGAAATAAGCCCATTGCTTTACAAGGTTGTCCTTCAGATCGACGTAGACCCGGTACTTGTTCTCAGGCATGTCGCCGATATTGTTGAAAGTCAGTTCCAATACATTGCATTTCTCACCTGTCAGGATCGTGTCCTCTCCAAGGTACTTCAGCGTTACGCCGGTATCTTTAAGCTTGAAGGGCATCACCAGCCAGTAAGAATCGTTTATCCAGATACTTTTTGCTTTCTCAAGCATTTTCTTCAGCGAGTCAGGTTCGGTAAGCTCCTGGTCTTTTACGCGTACCCGACCCTTCAGGTCATTAATATTAACAAGGTAAACGGTACTGTCGGGCAATGATTCGATCCTTACGTCTCCCTGTTGCTTATCCCACACAAGGTTTCTCCTTCCGAAAAAATTCCAGGAAATAAAGCGGGTGTTGTCCCAATTGTCTCTTCCGCCCATAGCTGCCATCACGCTATCCGCAAGTTCCACCGCTGCAGGATCCGAGTGCTCGATATCGAAACCCGGCGCCGGCGGATTATCCCGGTTGTCCGAGCGGCTTTGATTTGTCTGTTCACAGGAACTGAAGAGCATGGCGATTGATGCCATCAGAAGAAATATGAGCGTTTTATTCATGGCCATACTTAAATTTACAAAATCTGTTTGCGAATCCAACGAGCCTCAGAGAGGTTCCTTCACCCTTCGTTTTCGGGACGCGGGTTTGTTTTCCGTTACCACCTGACCGGGGGAAATAAAATTATAAAACTTGCTGCTTGAATCAAGAGAACGCAACATGAGATTTCGCAGGAAACCTTCTACGGGAAGAATAAGTATTGCCACGACGAATTGAATGAAGAATTCGACTACCGGCGTGTCATCGCTTATGATACTTGATCCAATTACGGTCTGGATAAATTCGATGAGAAGAATGATGGTAATAAGTGAAAGGAATCGGCTGATGATGCGGTACTTTGTGCTGAGTCGGAATGAAAGGATCACGAGCGACGCAAATACAAGAAACTCCAGAGCATAAAACCACGAGCGCTTCCAATAAGGCGGAATCACCTCGAAAGGCAAAGCTTTCAATTCACTGATTCGCCCGAAAATATTTCTTGCCTGAACCCTCAGGGTATACTGGCCTGTCGGCAGATACGGAAAATTTATCTTGTTGTTTGCGTTCGACCAGTCCGACCACTCCTGATGCATGCCGTCGAGAAAATATCTGAACTCGATGCTTTTCGGATTTATGAAGTCGGGCTGTACCACCTCAAACGTGACCGCGCTGCTCACCTGATGGTCGATCTCGATGTGGCTGAAGTCGGCGATCTTCACCGAGTTGTTTTGAACGGACTTCAGAAAAATTGGAAACTTGCTTTGGATCAGTGGAATATTTTCGCCGTTGAAGTTCAGCAATTCGTTGCTGCCTCTGATCATCCAAAGATTCAACGGATCCTCGTCTGTCGTGATGAAACGAAGGTTTTGGAACAGGTTCAGGAGTTGGAGGTTGTTGCGGCTTTCATCCGACCCAAAAAGATTCCATCTATGACCATCGCGATACAGGATGTGGTCATCCACCGGAAAATACTGGAACGGCTTTTCGAGTGAATCGATCCTCGCCAATACGTTTGTGGCCCGGTCGAATTGATAGAAGCCGTCGGTGTTGACAAAGATAATTTCTCCCTTAAAGAACAATCCAACAGTGCTTTCAAAATTCGGATTGGACAACGGGATAGTCTGAAGGCGTTGGATTCCCTCAGCATTGAGCTTCAGGCGGAATATTCTGTCCAGCCCACAGAGCCACCATTCATTTTCCTCGCCTTCAAAAATATAGTCGATCTGGTCACCAAGCCCGCTGATCAGTTTGACTTGTTGCCAGCCTCGCTCGTCAGGCGTCAATGACCAGATATTGTCATCATACGTTGATGCAATCACGCTATTTAGCTTTCGCGATCCATAGACATAGCGCGTGGGTGCATGCATAATCGCCATGGCATTGAGCCCGTCAACCTCAAAAACCCCTTCCAACCCTGCGGCTATCAGTTTCCCGTCTGTTTCCACAAGGTGCGTTATCTTTGCGTCAATACCCTCCACTTTTTTGTAGATATGCTGGGACGAGCGCAAAACCCGGTCGACCCTCTTCTCCCGCCGCACATTTTCGCCGGAAGGGTCGTCCGCAGCCACCCCATTCCTGGCGCCTTCAGCGTCTTTCGATTCCTCCTCTGCTTTTTCCTTGTCCCTGTTACGCCTTAAAAAATTGAAGAAGCCGCGGCGTCGCGAGGGGGCGTCTTCCTGCGCGCTTGGTTGCTGTGTTCCATTGGGCTGCTTTTTGTCTGATACACTGCCAGGATTGACCGGTATTTCGCCGACATCTACCCAGGTCACGATCTCATCATAAACTTCATCCTTATCCAGCTTGAATAACCCAAGGGAAGTGCCCACATATACCTGACCCTTGTGTGAATAAACACAAAGCATATTGCCGCGCAAACCTGAATAGTAACTGAAAGATCTGAAAGGCAGGGAAGGCGAGATCTGTGTAAACCCGTACTCGTGAGCCACCCAGATATTTTGGCTGGCATCTGCCATAATAGAAAACACTTCATTGTCTGGCAGCCCGGTGGAATAATCTATTATCTGATCGCGCGCACCCGTGATCGGATTGACGAGCATCACTCCGCCGCGAAGCGTTCCAAGCGCAAGCAGTTGTTGATTTACCCACGTGCCACTGATGATAACATTCGCATCAGCGTAGGGTTGGTCCTGCAGCGGCACCTGTCGCACGACGAGATCCTTGCCGCAGGAATAGACGCGATTATCGCCCGTGCCGAGAAGATAAGTGTCATTCAGCCTCGATTGAAACAAGACATTGCCGGAGAAATTCAGATTTACATATAGCAACGTGTTGTCCGCTACTTTGAAGGTTGTATTTCTTTCCGTCTGCACATAAACCGCGCCGAACAATTCGAACATGCCTGTGAACATGCTTTGAGAATTCCCGTTCACGATGACCTCGGCTTTGGTATTGGTTCCCCGGTAGAGGAAGACCTTGTTCTCCGAAAGAAAATACACCTGGTGACCGATGGCCAGTGTCTGAAAGACGTTGCTGATGGTAGGGTCTGACAGATACTGGAGTTCCTTGAAGCCTTTTGCATTCAATCCGATCTTTCCGAACCCTTTCGCTCCGACCCAAAAGATGTCACCCGCATCGTTGCGGTTAAGAGCATAGACGGCGCCGGCTCCCTGGATGAGATCCCATTCCCTTCCGTCGAATTCCAGCACTCCTGCCTTCATCGCAAAATACATGACGCCGTTATCGTCCTGCGCCATGTCAAAGCAGACGTTGTCAAAGTTCTCCTCGGAAGGTGAGTGATGGGAAAGGAAGTAACTACCGTTCTGCGCAAATGCAGGAATTGCGCATAACACCATCAGGCAAGAGGTAATAAATCCTTTCATACGGAAGACTCAAAGTTAATCCGCTTTCCCGGCCAAAAAAACGAAGGCGACCATTGGCAGGATTGAATGTAATATTTTTAGCTTATGCGGCTCCAATTCATTGCGCTTTTGCGCATGGACGCAATCTGGATCCTGATAACAGCATTTTCGTTATGTTGCAATTCAGGGTCTTTTTCCAAAATATCGATGGCCCGTTCTCGCGCGCGTTGCAGGATCTCACCATCCCTGCCGAGGTCGGCGATCAAAAGGTCCAGAACACCACTCTGCTGCGTGCCCATCAGATCTCCGGGACCGCGCAGGTTTAAGTCGGTTTCGGCAATCTCAAATCCGTTGTTTGTTTTCACCATCGTCTCTATGCGCACTTTGGACTCACGGCTCAAACGATAATCAGTCATAAGCAGACAATACGACTGCTCGGCTCCTCTTCCTACCCTTCCACGCAACTGATGTAATTGCGATAACCCGAAACGCTCCGCATTTTCAATCACCATCACGGAAGCATTCGGCACGTCAACGCCCACCTCAATGACCGTTGTGGCGACCATGATCTTGGTTTCACCTTTGACAAAACGCCGCATCTCGAATTCCTTGGCCTCAGGTTTCATTTTTCCGTGAAGGATACTGATTGCAATGTCGGGAAAAGACCGGCACGCACTCTCGTAACCATCCATCAGATGCTTGAGGTCGACCTTTTCCGACTCTTCGATGAGCGGATACACCATATACACCTGTCGTCCCGCCTCAATCTGCGATCGCAGGAACTGGTTGACCTCAAGACGATGAGAGTCGTATTTGTGGACTGTCTTGATAGGCTTCCTTCCTTTGGGCAATTCGTCAATGACCGAGACATCCAAATCTCCGTATAACGTCATGGCTAGTGTACGTGGGATCGGCGTCGCCGTCATTACGAGAACATGCGGATAAACATCTTCATTCTTCTGCCACAACTTTGACCGCTGCGAAACGCCGAAGCGATGTTGCTCGTCAATAACCGCAAGGCCGAGTTTCTTGAACTGCACCTCTTCTTCCAGCAGCGCATGCGTGCCTACAAGTATTTTCAGATTACCGCTCCTCAGACCGGTGTGAATCTCATTCCTGTCCTTTTTTTTGGTCGATCCGGTCAGAAGTGCGATCGGCAAGTGCATAGCGTCTGCATACTTGCGCAGATTTTGAAAATGTTGCTGCGCCAAAATTTCGGTCGGCGCCATCAGTGCGCACTGCGCCTCACTGCCCACCACAAGGAGCATGCAAATAAATCCAACTATCGTTTTTCCGCTGCCTACATCGCCTTGCAACAAACGATTCATCTGCCTGCCCGACTTCATATCCGCGTATATCTCCCTGATCACTTTTTTCTGCGCGCCTGTAAGATCGAATGGCAGATGCTCCTGATAGAATTTCGTTACCAGCGATGCATCGTTAAATGAGATGCCGCGGTATTTCTCTTTCCTCACCAGCTTTAGTTTCAGCAGCCGCAGCTGAATATAAAACAACTCTTCAAACTTCAACCTACGTTGAGCCTGCAACAGCACATTGTTATTTTCAGGGAAGTGAATAGAGAGAATTGATTCCTTCTTAGAAGGAAACCTCTCGTCTTTTACAAGCTGCGCCGGCAACGTTTCCCGGATCTTGTCCTTCGCCGTCATCAGCAGTTCATAGATCAATTTGGAAACCACTTTGCTGTCCAGCCGCCTGGCCCTCAATTTCTCCGTAATACTGTAAACCGGCTGAAGCATCACTCCTTTCTCCATGGCTGCGGATACAAGTTCGATCTCCGGATGAGCGATGCTATAATGATTGCCGAATTTCGCGGGTTTACCAAAAACAACGTATTCGACGCCGATCTTTATCTTCTCTGCTATCCAGGAAATGCCCTGGAACCACACAAGCTCCACCTTGCCCGTCTCATCCTGGAAATAGCAAACCATACGTTTCTTATAACCACCGCCTACGATCTCCTTGCCGGTGATCGTGCCTTTCAGCTGAACGTACGGCATTTCGCTGTGAATTTCTTTTACGGTGTAAAAGCGCGTCCGGTCTTCGTAGCGAAATGGATAGTGTTGTATCAAATCACCATAGGTGAAGATGCCTAACTCCTTGTTTAGCAGTTCCCCACGCTGAGGCCCTACACCTTTTAAGTATTCAATGGGAGTATCGAAAAAACCGGACATAGGGTACGAAAGCCTAATATTGATAATTTAGTGATACATGGCATGCAAAAGGTTTGAAAATGTACTATTTTTGGTGTCCCAACGGTTACTATGGTGCTGATTGATACATTTAAGGATGTTATAGTATGATGGTTGACGCTAAAATTTTCAA
>CBFGXV010000154.1:0-6367 GCA_965652755.1 uncultured Chryseosolibacter sp.
GGGCCGTCGGCGAACCTGACGGCCATCCCTCCGAAATGCCACAACGGGAGCGATGGATCAGTCAAAATGGATATCATCTCCGCGTATTCGCAGATCAACGATTTTGTCGTCACACTTTTCAGGTTGAACCCGTCTGCGAATCCGATAAGCCAGCAGATCATTATTGACGGAGCCATCACCGGGTTCGGCAACCTCACCGCAGGAAAATATCAGGTGAAAATTGAAAATTATTCAAGTATCGATATCTACGGCAATTGTTGGGCCTTGTATGAATTCGACTTAGGTAACCCGACACCAGTGCAGATAAGTTCGGTAGATCGGCCGGACTTCCATGGTTATCAGCTGAGATGCAAAGGCGATATGAATGGGCGGATCGAGGTGCGGCCATCAGGGGGTACGAATACCTTTGTCACCTATGAGTGGCTCCCCGCCGTAAGCAACACAGCGGTCGCGCAGAACCTGCCGGAAGGGACCTACAGTGTGAAGGTACGCGACTCGAATCTCTGCTGGAGCCAACAGTACTCTTACGCAATCACTGCGCCGGAAAAGCTGACAATAAAACTCCAGTCTACAGGGGGGAAAAGTGGCTTTGACGTAACCTGCGCGGACAAGAACGACGGCGTGATCTTAAGTGAACCTGGCGGTGGGGTAAGCCCGTACGCATTTCAATGGTCCACTGGCAGCACAGCGTCAAACATCGATGGCTTAGGCGCCGGGACATACCAGGTGGTTGCAACGGATGTGAATGGATGTTTCGTCAACGGGTCGATCGAGTTGCGAGCGCCGGCGCCAATTACTTTTTCGATCGCGCAAATAACCCCGGTTTCATGTCCGGGAACATCCACAGGAATTCTCGAGGTGCAATCGCTCAGGAACAACATTGGAGAAGTAGCCTATTCCTGGTCCTCTGGCGAAAATACACCGATGGTCGACAACAAACCGGCGGGTGAATACAGCGTAACTGTTTCGGATGCGAAGGGCTGTCGCGCCACGGGATCACACCGGCTCGATGATGCCCAAGCCTACTCCGTTGAAATAGTACCGTCGTCTGACTTTAACGGTAGCCATATCCGTTGTAACGGAGAGGCTAATGGCGAATTGACGACGATGGTTCGCGATCAGGCGGGTGCGCTGACCGGGGCAGAACATTACTTGTGGACAAAGAACGGATCGCACCTGGCCTCAGGCATGTCCGTAACGGGTGTATCAGACCTCGAGTCCGGTATCTACGGGATTGAAATCACCTATGGCGCAGGATGCACCAGCAAAAATCATTTCGTGCTGGCTCAGCCGGAGCCTGTGTCCGTAACCATTTCCAACACGAGCAACTACAACGGCATGCCTATAAGCTGTGCCGGCCGGACCGATGGAAGTCTCCTCGCGTCGGCTTCTGGCGGCACAGGAAAAACATATGCCTACGCTTGGGAAAATGGGGAATCAACGGCCCAGCTAAAGGAGCTTGGGGCAGGAACCTATACCGTTGTGGCTTCCGACATCAACGGATGCAAGACAAACGCGTCTAAAACACTTTCTGAACCTGCGCAACTCCAGACCAATATTACAGTTCTCTCAAACTTTAACGGACAGCCAATAAGTTGTGCGAATGCCGCAGACGCCAGACTCAATGCATCAGCATCCGGCGGAACACCGCCGTTTTCCTACGAATGGGATACCGGACCCGTTACAGCGGAACTCGGTGGCCTTGGAGCAGGAACATATACCGTACTGGGGCGTGATGCCAACGGATGTACTGACATGTCTGAAGCTACAATAGCGGATCCCCCACGGGTGGTGGCTACAATTTCGGGCGCATCGAATTACAATGGCTTTGGTGTTTCATGCTTTGGAAGTACAGATGGATACCTTCTGGCCTCTGGCACAGGAGGCACGGGAAAATATCTGTTTGCCTGGGAAGGGAGCTCAAACCCCAGTGCCTTATACGAGAACTTGGCAAAGGGAACTTACAAAGTTACGGTAAGCGATCAGAACGGATGCAGCAATACTATTGAAGCGATGATCCTTGAACCGGATCCTTTATCGATTAACGCTTGGGAAACAAAGGACGTATCGTGTTACGGCGCGGAAGATGGCCAAATACACCTTTCTCCCACGGGTGGCGCAGGAGAATACACCTTTTCAATTTCAAATATCATCCGGCAAAATGAACCTGTGCTGTCAGGGTTGAAAGCCGGGCTGTATGAGCCTGTCGTTCACGACGTGAACGGATGCAGCCAATCAATTCGGATCACCGTTATCGAACCGCCTCCGATCACTATTGAATTCCCAACCATAGAACCCGCCCTGTGTGGAGAGGCGCGGGGGAAAATCACGGCAACAGCAACAGGAGGATCTGGAAAATATCAATACACCTGGAAGAACAGCCGGGAAGAGATCATCGGCGAAACTCCTCAACTGGCCGGACTCACCTCCGGCATCTATACCATTCACGTCGCTGACGAAGCCTCGTGTGCAGCTTCCCTTTCTGCAGGCGTGCCTGCATCGGACGGACCTAAAGTCATCCGGACAGACATTATCCCCACGACCTGCTCGTACACACAAGATGGAAAAGCTTCGCTGGCGACGATCGCAGGCGAGGGCCCGTTCTCATTTGAATGGCCTGACGGACAGCAAACCGCAGAAGTTACGAACCTCAGGAAAGGCACCTATCTTGTGGGAGTGCGCGATATTCATAGCTGTCTCACTGTAGAATCCGTTACAATCGCTTCACCAGACACGCTCAAGATCGACTTGCTTGAAGGCATTGAGCCAACGTGTTATGGATATTGTGACGGCAGACTGACAGTTGAGGCCACCGGAGGCAATGGAGAATTCGTCTATAGCTGGCAGTCGCATCAGGGCTCTTCCATTAACAATCTTTGCGCAGGCAACTACACCGTCACGGTTGAAGATCTAAAGGCGTGTGTTACGACCGCAACCTTTGCGATCACACAACCTGATCCGGTCATTGTACGCACGATCGTCAACGCACCGCCTACCTGCCCGGGCGGATGCGATGGTCAGCTGGAAATCAAAGCTTCGGGAGGAACCGGCGCGTTGAATTACGAATGGTCGGACGGCCAGACAGGACCAAAGCTGGAAAGTCTTTGCTCAGGCGCCTATAAAACTATCATTAAGGACTCCAATCATTGCAGCATAGAAACCTCGTATTTGTTAGCGGAGCCGGAAGCATCTTCTCTTGACCTCGGCGGCCCAATGCTTCTGTGCAAGGGCCAGGGCCATACGCTCGATGCAGGTGCCGGCTGGAAAGAATATCTATGGAAAAGCGGTAATGGCTTCCAAAGCAGAGGCAGGGAGGTTCTTCTCACAGATGCTGGATCCTATTCACTGGAAGTTGTGGACCAGAAGGGATGTGTTGTCAGGGATACGTTTATTCTCCAGACATCTGACGATCTCTTGCAGACAAATTTCCTCATGAGCGCTGAGGGAAGCATAGGCGACACGATAGTAATGATCGATATTTCATGGCCCGTTCCCCAACACGTATCATGGATTTTTCCCGAAGAGATGCAACGGATCAATGACTTCGGCGATATCATTTATGGCCAGTTTGAAGTTGCCGGCACCTTTTCGGTCACTTTGAAAGGTATGTTGGGAGAATGCCGGGACGAACTCACAAAGACGATAAGCATTATTGATACACTCCGCGAAGACGGAGTTGGTCGTCTGGGCTATGAGTCGTTCGTGAAGGTATTTTCGCTTTACCCGAATCCGAACGAGGGAGCATTTGACGTGCTCGTTGAATTTATTGAAGAAAGCGCAATGACGCTATCTGTCTGGAATGATTTGACCGGGAGAAAAATAAGTGAACTTCATGATTCAGGAAGTCCCTCCTATTCCGGGCACTTTGATCTGCGACCATTAAGTGCGGGTTCATATACGCTGCGGCTCGATTACCGACATGGCACGCGATACGTCAGGTTCATTGTCAGATAAGATCCGTGTTCGGTGTTGCATAGCCAACGCAAAAACGCACTCGCTCTCCCGAATCACCGGATAACCCACTCGCCATTCAACATCACGCTCTTTACGTTTCGCATGACTGTGATATCTTTCAGTGGATCTCCCGCCACGACAACGAGGTCAGCAAGCTTGCCGGCCTCTATACTTCCAAGGCGCTCGCTTACTCGAAAGAACCTTGCGTTCTCCATCGTCGCAGCGACAATCACCTGCATGTTGGTCAATCCCGCTTCCCGGAGAAGTTCCATCTCTCTGTGAAAGGCAAAACCGAGCGCCGCGTATGGTACGTAAGAATGGGAACCCACGACCATGCGCACGCCGCCGGAGTTCGCCTTTCCGACAAACTTCAGCATGTTGGCAAATCCATTCACTTCAACACTGTCTCCCCTGTCAGCCCGTCGTTCGAAGACGGCAAGAGTAGGGCTGACAAAGGTTTTCTTCCGCGCGAGGAACGCAATGAGCGAATCGGATTGAATGTTGTTCTCCAGATCGAAAGAACTCCAGACCTCGTATCTGCCCCTTCTCCGTGCATTCTTATCCGCGATTATTTGCTGCTTGTATTTCTCCACCTCCCTCATCGGAAGAAGGCATGTCCCGAAAGACGTAATGTGCTCAATTCCGTCAAGGCCGGCGTCAATGGCATCTCTCGCGTTGGTAATCTCCAGGTGCGCCGTGACCGGCAAGCCGTGTTTTCCCGCCTGATCGCAAATCGCGCGGATCATACCCACCGACATACCATAATATACTTTCACAACGGTCGCGCCCTGCGCTGCAAGTCGTTCAACCGCTATTCTGGCTTCCTCCGGGTCGTTAACAATGTAAGAATCCCGCGGATATGCCGGGGGATACGCATCCAGATGCGGACCTGCCAGGAATAGCCTCGGCAATATTTTTCCGGAAGCCCGAAGCGTGTCATAAGATTCAATCCATTCTCCGGGATCCCGTACCGATGTGATCCCGTTCCGCAAATACAAAGTGGTAAGCGTATCGCTGTCCTCATCATGATAATGCGCATCAATCAATCCAGGCAGCAGCGTGAATCCTTTCAGATCAATTACCTCAACTCCGTCCGGAATTTCTGTTTCGCCGCTGCGGCCTACATCTGTTATCTTGTCGCCTCTGACAATGACGCAGGAATTCTCCAGCGGTTCTCCGCCCCTGCCGTCAATGAGCGTTGCCCCGACCAAAGCGTATGAACCTTGACCGGTCGCGACTTCCGCGGCGTTCACTTCGTGTATGACATTCGCCCGATGCCTGTTCACGCCGCTGTTTTCATTGTTGCAGGAAAGGAACACATACGGAAGCGTAAGCAGTAACATCAAAGCCCGCCGGTGGATATCTTCGACATGCATAAAGTTCTCTTTTAACGAAACATCCATCATTCTATATTCTGACCGGCGACCCACACACCGTTAAGCATCACGCGTTTCACGTTGCGCATAACATTTATGTTTGTCAGAGGGTCGCCTTCGACGAGCATGAGATCCGCCAGTTTTCCTTTCTCAATGGTTCCGACTCTTTCATGAATGCGGAGGAATTCCGCATTGTGAATGGTGGCCGCGCGTATCACTTCCATCGGTTTCATGCCGGCGTCCTGCAACAACTCCATCTCGCGGAAATAGGCGAAGCCGGTATCCGCATAGGGAACCCATGTATGCGAGCCGACGACGATCCTGGCGCCGCCCTTGTGTGCAAGCCCTGTAAAGCGCAACATGTTCAGAAAGCCATTCACCTGCACGGTGTCACTGTCATGCGATTGCTTTTCAAATATTGCGAGCGTGGGTGTGATGAAAGTTTGTTTTTCCGCAAGGAAGGAAACAAGACTGTCAACGGAAGGGTTATTGGACATCTCGATGCTGTTCCAGGCTTCATAGCGCCCGTTTTTGCGCGCATCGTTGTCAGCCATCACAGCCTGCTTGTATCTCTCGACATCTCTCGACGGCAGGAGGCACGTACCGAATGAAGTGATATGCTCAATGCCATCGAGACCTGCGTTGATCGCATCGCGCGCATTTGTTATCTCAAGGTGCGCCGTGACCGGGATCCCTTCCTCGTGGGCAGCCTCGCATATCTCGCGGATGATGTCAATTGAAAGGCGGAAATAGACCTTGATTGCCGTCGCACCCTGACTCGCAAACAATGAAACAGCCAATCGGCCCTCCTCGGGATCCTTAACCAGATACGAGTTTCCAGGATAGGCCGGCGGATACATATCGATGTGTGGTCCGGTCAGAAACAACCGCGGTATGGGCTTGCCTTCCATCCGCACTGAATCATAAAAATCCATCCATGCTCCCGGATCCCTTACAGATGTTATGCCCTTGCTTAAAAACAGCGGAGGCATGACCTTGCTGTAATCATTGTGATAGTGTGCATCGATAAGGCCCGG
>CBFGXV010000155.1:0-6363 GCA_965652755.1 uncultured Chryseosolibacter sp.
TTTTATCAACACCATGTAAATTGAATCAATCCACAGGTGTGGGGAATTGACTTTTTGTTGATTTGTACCTCGTGCGATTTTTAGTTTACAGATAAAATTGAAATGAGGATTTTATCCGGCGCTGTGTCCCAGCGCCGGATTTTTTTATTGGCCTTTCCGTATCTTCTCATCCACGACGTCCATCTCCTCCGAGTCAGCGTGCAACTGTTCTTTTGCGTTTTCTTCCTTCTTCTCGTAATTCAAAGTAAGTTCGACCAGGATCGGAAAGTGGTCGGAACCCATTGGCTTAAGGCGCTTCAGATTATTCAGTTGGAAATGTTTTGAGCAAAAGACGTGGTCAAGGGGCCATCGCAAGAACCAATGGTACGCATGGAATGTGTTGAAAAAACCCCTTCCCCGTCGCGGATCCAGCAAACCGCTGGTTTTCATGAATAGTTCGGTAGTATAACTCCAGGCCACGTCGTTCAGATCTCCTGCAACAACCACTGGCAAATTACAGCCCTTGGCCTGCTTTGCAACCATCAATAACTCGGCGTCACGCTCAGTCGAACGCGGATTTTCCTGCGGGACCGGCGGCTGCGGATGAACACTGTAAAGATGAAAAACATCACCGGATAAAAGCTTGACCCGGGTATGAATAGACGGAATGCCTTCTTCGACAAGATATTTCACCACCGGATCGATCAACTCATATCTTGAATATAACAACATTCCGTAGGTATTATCCAACGGTTTGGCAACGCGATAAGGATATACCTTCTCCAGGGGCGACAACTGGTCCTTCCACCACTGATCGGTTTCAACGAGGATGATGATGTCAGGATCGTTTTGCCTGATACACGCCAGACATCTCTGCGCATCCCGATTATCCTGATAGACATTGCATACAAGGAGCTTGAAGTGTTTATCCTTGACAACCTTTTTCTGCCCCATCATCTGGCGTTTGGCCAGAAGTGTATAAGGAAAGATCTGGTAGAACAGATAAAGGGCGTTAGCCCCCAACAGGATGGTAAAGATCACCGCATGGCTGTCCTCCCAATCCGCGATCAGCAGACAGGCAACCAGTAAAACCACGTTAATAAAGAGTTTCTGGGCGCGTGGGTACTCGAAAATGCGGAAAATCCAGTTGTCATTCCGGATGAGCGGCACCAGGCTGACTCCAATGATAAAATAACCGAGAATATATAGGATGATTCGACCTGCTTCCAATGCCATTTTTGGTTCACGAGGATAGAAAGGTACTAAGACATAATGTAGGAAAGGCTCTAAAATAAAACAACAGATGGGCCACCTCCCTGGCCGCATCTGTTGATCAAACAATGATATAAAACCATTGTCCTATTAAGCCTGGCGGGCGTTCGCACTCCTCATTTCCCGTGCAATTTCTGCCGCGCTCTTCTTCGAAATACCCATGGTCTCAAAATCGACGTGAATCCGTTCCATTTCAATATTGGGATTGCTTGCGTCGTTCCTTTCAGGGTAACCGACCTGGAGTTCCGGGAAATCGTTGAGCCGTTTAGTCCGCCTGATATTTACTTGTTCATTCTGCATACTGATTGATTTAATCGTTGTCAATTAGACAGACAACCTCACTTTGGATAATTAAAATTACATGCCACTTGGGACCCCCTCCAAATATCTTTGCAATCGGTTGTTTGTCGAGAAAAATCGAATGATCAATGCGGAGGTAATTCTACAGGCGACAATTATTCGGTTTCCCGCAGGAGGCGTCCAATAGCCTCGTGGTAGCGCTGAAAGTGAAAGGCGTGCAATGCCTTGTCCATGTTGGCCGCGATCTCCTCCAGACAAAGATTTCCAATGCTTCCCTCGTGAACATGGTGCAGCGTTGTTTCAGGCCGGTAAGTCCCGTCTGCAATAGCAAACCCCACCTTTTTATACGCGTCGCGGAAAGGAACTCCTGACAAAACCAGCTTATTGACCTCCTCTACACTGAAGAGAAATTTGTATTTCTCATCCGACAGGATATTGTCTTTTACAGCGATATTCTCCAGCATGAGCTGGACCATTCGAAGACAGTCTTTAAGGTTCTGAATCGCCGGGAATAAAAGTTCTTTCAGCAGTTGCATGTCGCGGTGATAGCCGGAAGGCAGATTTCCGGTGATGAGGGCGATGTCATTGGGTAAGGACAACAATTGGTTACAACGCGCACGAACCAGCTCGAATACATCCGGATTTTTCTTGTGCGGCATGATACTGGATCCAGTGGTCAGTTCATCCGGAAAGGAAATGAATGCAAAATTCTGGTTCAGGAACAGGCAGGCATCCATTGAGAGCTTCGCGAGTGTAGCTGCAACATTTGAAAACGCTGACGCGACAATCCGCTCGGTCTTGCCACGCCCCATCTGAGCGTACACGACATTGTAGTTGAGGTCCTCGAAACCGAGCAACTCCGTGGTCATTTTTCGGTTCAGGGGAAAGGAGGAACCATAGCCGGCAGCCGAGCCCAGGGGGTTCTTATTAACCACTTCGTAGGCTGCGCGGATCGTGGTGATATCGTCTACCAGGCTTTCAGCATATGCGCCGAACCAAAGACCAAAAGACGACGGCATCGCCAGCTGAAAATGCGTATAGCCAGGCAGTAAATGATCCTTGTATTTGCTGCTTTGCGCGATGAGCACGTCAAAGAGGTTTTTCACTTCCGATACGACCAGGTCGATCTCGGCGCGCAGAAAAAGTTTTATATCGACAAGCACCTGGTCATTTCTCGATCTTCCGCTATGTATCTTCTTGCCCGTGTCGCCGAGCATTTTTGTCAACTCGAGCTCTACCTGCGAGTGAATGTCCTCCACACCATCCTCGACCCTGAAGTCACCTCGGTCTATGGCAGCATAGATCCTTCGCAGCGCACGCGATAAATTCAACATCTCATCACGCGTAAGCAGTCCAATGGACTCCAGCATCGCGATGTGCGCGAGTGAACCAAGGACATCAAAAGGAGCCAGGAAAAGATCCATTTGCTGGTCTTTTCCTACTGTAAATCTTTCAACCTCCTTAAGCGATGCCTTGTCTTTTTGCCAGAGTTTCATTGTAGTTGTGTGTTCCCGGTCCCTTATTGACCCGGTGAGAATTCTCCAATGCCGTTCAGCAAGGCAATATACGTATCAATGCCCTTCACGATTTCAGCAACGTAAATAAATTCGTCCGCTGTATGCGAACGCGCAGAGTCTCCGGGGCCTATCTTGACAGATGGGACAGGTATGAGGGCCTGGTCGGACGTAGTCGGTGATCCGTAGAGCGCGATGCCGAGCTTCTGCGCCGTCTTCACCAGCGCGTGCTCGGCAGGAACCCCTGACGGTCGCATACGCATGGACCGGGGTGAAACTTTCGCCCGCACATTCCCCGCGATGACTTCAAGGACTTCCTCGAGACTGTACTGGTCCGTAACCCGGACGTCAACGGTGTAGCTACACTCAGCAGGCACCACGTTGTGCTGTTTTCCCGCAGCGATGATCGTCGTCGTCATTTTTATTTCACCCAGCGTTGGAGATACTTTCGGGAATTTATAAGTGCGAAGCCATTCAATATCCTTCATGGCCTCATATATGGCGTTAACACCCTCCTCTCTTGCTGCATGCCCGGCCTTCCCGTGCACAACACAATCCAGAACCATGAGGCCTTTCTCGGCTATAGCCATTTGACAGAGCGTCGGTTCCCCTACAATGGCAAAATCTACCTTTGGCAGCAGCTCCCAGATGCTCTCAATGCCCTCGCTTCCGGATATCTCTTCTTCGGCAGTCGCCGCCATCACAAGGTTGAACTTGAGATTTTTTTGCTCGTAAAAATGAAGAAAGGCAATGATCAGGCAAACGAGCGGTCCACCTGCATCATTGCTTCCGAGGCCGTAAAGCTTTCCTTCAATGATCTCGGCCTGAAAAGGATCACGGGTATACGCGCTGTTCGGCCGCACAGTGTCATGGTGTGAATTGAGCAGAACGGTTGGAAGATCAGCGTTGAAATATTTATTCCGCGCCCAGACGTTATTGCCCTTTCTCTCAGAAGGAATGTCATGCTGTTTGAAAAAGCCCTGCAGGATAACAGCGGTCTTGTCCTCCTCCCTGCTGAACGACGGGACTGCAATGAGCTGTTCTAAAAGATTGATCGCTATTTCCTCCGGTTGCAATTTCATATTTATCCAGTCTAACGGAGCAGCTATGCGGTGATTAGTGTACCCTGTGTCTTCTCGCCCGTGTTCTTCCTGATATCGCCGGCCTCGCCGATTAGCACTTCCTTTACTCCTGCATCGATCGCCGCATAGGCGTTGTCAAGCTTGGGAAGAATGCCATCCGCCAGAGCCTTGCCGGCGAGCAGTTTGCGATACAATTCCTTCGGCAAATGGCGAATGACCGATTCAGGATCGTTAACATCCTGCAACACGCCCTTTTTTTCAAAACAATAGATAAGACGCACATCAAATGTCCTGCTGAGCGCAACCGCCAGAACGGATGCAATGGTATCGGCGTTGGTGTTGAGCATAACGCCATCGGCACAGGTAAGCGGTGCAAACACGGGCACCACACCATCCTTCAACAGCGATCCGAGCCATGCGGTATTCACGTTGTCAGGCCTCACGTCGCCGACGAATCCATAATCGATCTCTTTTACGGGACGTTTTACCGCAGGCACTACATTTCCGTCCGCACCCGTAAGACCAACCGCGTTACAACCCAAAGCCTGCAGGGAAGCGACGATCTGTTTGTTGACCAGGCCTCCGTATACCATCGTAACGAGATCGCGCGTCTGCTCATCGGTAATCCTTCTGCCATCCACATACAACGATTGAATCCCGAGCTTATCGCCGATCCTCGTTGCAATCTTGCCGCCGCCATGGATCAGGATCTTCGTTTCTTCAATGGCGGAAAAGTCTCTCAGAAAAGAGCTCAGCGATTGTGGATTATCCAAAACATTTCCGCCGATCTTGATAATAAAGACCTTGTTCATGTCACCCTTGATTTCCTGTCAGTAATTCGCTCAGCACTGCCTGAGCTGCCCATACCCTGTTGGAAGCCTGCTGGGTTACAATACTGCTGAAGCCATCAAGCACTTCATCGCTCAATTCGACATTTCTTCGAACCGGCAAACAATGCATGACCTTTGCGTGATTGGTCAACAGTAGCTTTTCATTGGTCAGCATCCATTCGCGATCGTTGCAATACACGCGTCCGTAGTCGGTATACGTGCTCCAGTTCTTCACGTAAACAAAATCCGCATCCTTTAACGCATAGTCCTGATCGTGACTGATCGCGGCGCCTTTGGTGAATGCAGGATCCAACTCATAATCCTCGGGATGTGTGATTACAAAGTCGGCGTGATCCCATGCGTTGACCCACTGCGAAAAGCTGTTCGCAACGCACTGCGGCAACGCCTTTACGTGTGGCGCCCAGGTCAGGACAATCTTCGGACGCCTTTTTCTCTCCTTGAAGACTTCGGTTATGGTGATGATGTCGGTAAGGCTCTGCAGCGGATGCAATGTTGCGCTCTCGAGACTTAACACCGGTATGCCCGCGTACTTGATGAACTGCTGGATGTAAAGTTCGCTGTAATCTTCCGCCTTGTTCTTCAGTGTGGGAAAAGTGCGGATGCCGAGCACATCGAAATAATTTCCAAGGATCGGCGCAGCGTCCTTCACGTGCTCAACCGTGCTACCGCTCATGATGGCCTCATCTTCAAATTCCAGTGACCACCCCTCCTGACCGACATTAAATACAATCGACTCCATACCGAGATTGGATGCAGCGATCTGTGTGCTCAACCGGGTTCGCATGCTCGGGTTGAGAAACAGTAAACCAATCCGTTTGTGCCCGCCCATCGTCCGGTCCCTGTATGGGTCGGATTTATAAGCGAGAGCCTTGTGCACGAGCGCGTTGATATCCGTTACGTCGCGGACAGAAATAAAATTCTTCATGCTAATTCTTCATTCAGGGCTTTTAAAAACATATCAGCTTCCTCAATCGTCATCGCCAGCGATGGCAGGAGACGGATGGTATTGGGTTTCGCTTCACCGGTAAAGATATGATGTTTCATCAGGAGATTGGTCCGCACGTGTTTAAAATCCTCCGGCAGATCCAGGCCGATCATTAATCCGCGTCCGCGAAGGCCCGTAAGCGCCGGAATCCCCTGCAGTTTATTCATCCAGTGCTCGCCGATAGCGGCTGCATTGTCGATCAATCGTTCTTTGTCAAGTACCTCAAGCACGGCCAGGCCTGCCGCAGATGCGAGATAATTTCCGCCGAAAGTTGTTCCCAGCATTCCGCTCCATGGCTTTATGTCCGGTTGGATGAGCAGTCCTCCGATCGGAAAACCATTGCCCATTCCTTTTGCTGTCGTGATGAGGTCGGGTCTTAC
>CBFGXV010000156.1:0-6347 GCA_965652755.1 uncultured Chryseosolibacter sp.
GAGAGCGCGTTGAAAGAGAATCCGCAGATCAGGGATCACCGGTTTCGGATAGAGCACGCGCAGCATCTGCATCCCAGAGACATTCCGAGGTTCGGGGCGCTGGGTGTCATCCCTGCCATGCAGGCAATTCACATGTCGTCCGACCGGCCTTGGGCTATTGACCGGCTCGGCGAGAAAAGAATTAAGGAAGGTGCATACATGTGGCAAAGCCTTTTGCAGTCGGGAGCAAAAATCGTGAACGGAACGGATTCGCCAGTGGAGCCCCTGAATCCCATCTCATCGTTCTATGCGTCCGTGAGCCGGAGAACGTTGCAGGGAACTCCTGAGGGTGGATATGAACCTGCGGAAAAGATGACGCGGGAACAGGCCTTGCGCTCCTACACATTGGATGCTGCTTATGGCGCCTTCCAGGATGAGGTTCTGGGTTCTGTCGAAGAAGGAAAGTATGGTGATTTTACGGTGTTTTCAAAGGATATAATGACAGTCGCAGAAGATGAGATCCTCGGAGCGGAGGTCATGATGACAATTATCGGTGGCCGGGTGGTGTTTGAAAGATAAAGGGACCGTTTAGAGGTCGGAGAGAAGTAAAGAGGGACGCGACGAAGTCACGTCCCTTTATTTTTTATTCCTGGCCTTGATCAGGCTTTCAGGTATTTTTCAGCTTTCTTTTTCAGCATCTCGCGGTCAGAAGTGATAGAAGGATCGCTGTAAACGTGCTGGGAGATCTCTCCAACGACAGCTTTCTTGTATCCGAGTCTTTCTGCGATCTGTTCGCAGAACACTACTTCACTGCGGAATACCTGTCCATCCATTTTCATGAGCTGGATAAGGTTATAAAGGTGTTCGAACTTTTCATCCGCCGTCAGGGAACTTGAATTATGGATCGGCTGGGGGTTCTTAAGCATCGTGTTAATCTCCTCTTTCGAGATACCATTAGCCTGTCCAATGAGATGGATGAGCTTCGATTCGCGGTCGGCTACATTTTTGTCGCTTGCCGCAAGGTTAATTAACACATTCAGTTCCGCTTTCTTATCAAAAATCATAGTAGGACTTTTAGGTTTGGCGTGCAATCTTTGCAATTCTGACCTGAAAATTAATTAAAAATACGATGTTTTAGTACATAGGCGAAAAAAATCAGGTTTTAGGGTGACCGTGCAACCCTTCCAATTCTGTCCGGTCTTTAGATCAAATTCACATATATGAAGAAATCCTGGGCTTTAATCTTAATCTTTTTTTCCTTTTTCAACGCAGCTGCGCAGCAAACCGAGGAGCGTGATCTCGAAGCCTTTACGGGGGTTAAAGCCGCAGAAGGCGTTGATGTTTTTCTGACGAAAGGAGACAAAGAACGGGTGAAGGTAGAGGTGACCGGGACCGATCCCTCCAATGTCATTACAGAGATCTCGGGATCTTATCTGAAGGTTCATATGAAAGATGGCAGGTATCGAAGCGTGGATGCCAAGGTTTATGTCACTTATGTAGACCTCGATAAGTTATCGGCCAGCTCCGCAGGAAGTATTTTCTCGGAAGGAACGATCAAAACACGATTGATGGATATCAGTGCATCGAGCGCGGGCTCTGTAGAAATATCCATCGAAGCAAATAGCATTGAGGTTTCCTCTTCAAGCGCCGGCGATGTTGAATTAAAGGGAAAGGCTACAAGAATAAACATTGACGCGAGCAGCGCCGGCGAGATAGATGCATACGACCTCGAGGCTGAAGAGGTCGATGCCCGGGCCAGCAGCGCCGGCTCGGTGAAGATCCATGCAAAAGAGTCACTGCACGCGCACGCTAGCAGTGGGGGAAGCATACGCTACCGCGGCAACCCCGACAGATCCAACACGAATTCAAGCAGCGGAGGTTCAGTCAAAAAATCCAACTAGGGATCAGAAGTTACTTCCCGGAGACATAGACTTCGGTGTGTGCCCGGGGCACAGGGTTATTTTTGACCCGGCGCAATCGTATTCTTGATTATTTTTTAAAATGACTGGTTTATTTTTAACCTCACATTCAAAAAGTTCCATAGATTTGGCGGCAAATACCACTAAACAACACCACTTTTATGGCGCATCTAAGATTCGAAGCACTTAAGAAACTGGATGAACGTGTCCCCGTCCAGGTTGAATTATCGAGTCCATACGTCTCCAAGTTCTTTGGAGAGAATGTGTATGGAGTCGAACAAATGAGGGCGACACTTTCCCCGGCTGTATTTAAAAAAGTCAGTCAGTCCATCAGGAATCATGAAAAAGTTGATGAGGTGACAGCGGATGCAGTCGCCGCTGCGGCGAAATCATGGGCAATGACCAAAGGCGCCACCCACTTCACTCACTGGTTCCAGCCAATGACCGGTGGCACGGCGGAAAAACACGATTCGTTTTTTGATGCGCTCGCAGGTATCGAAAGATTCAAGGGTAGCGAGCTCGTTCAGCAGGAACCCGACGCGTCTTCTTTTCCAAGTGGTGGTATCCGCAGCACCTTCGAGGCGCGCGGTTATACTGCGTGGGACCCGACATCTCCCATGTTCCTTTACGGAAAAACACTCTGTATCCCCACGATCTTTGTTTCTTACACTGGAGAAACACTCGATACAAAAGCCCCTCTCTTAAAAGCACTCAAAGCGGTTGACAACTCTGCAACACGAGTATGTCAGCTCTTCGACAAAGAGATTCAAAAGGTAGTTGCTTCACTGGGGCCTGAGCAGGAATATTTTGTGGTAGATAAAGCCCTGTTCCAGGCGAGACCCGATCTTGTGATGGCCGGACGCACTGTATTCGGACATTCTCCTGCGCGCGGTCAGCAGATGGAAGATCATTACTTCGGTTCTATTCCGAGCAGGATCTACGATTTCATGAAAGACTTTGAGATCGAGGCATGGAAACTGGGGATCCCTGTTCGCACGCGCCATAACGAAGTAGCGCCCAGCCAGTTTGAAGTCGCTCCCTTGTTTGAGGAAGTGAATGTGGCAAACGACCACAATCAACTCATGATGGATGTGATGGTGCGCGTGGCTGAACGCCATAACCTGAAGATCATTTTCCATGAGAAACCTTTTGCGGGTCTCAACGGTAGCGGGAAACACAACAACTGGTCGCTCATTACGGATACCGGCGTGAACCTGTTCGCACCTACAAGCAGCGCCCGCGACAATCTGATGTTCCTCACTTTCTTTATTACGACCATCAAGGCTGTTCACGAATACGCCGACCTTCTGCGCGCGAGTATTGCAACTCCGGGCAACGACTTCCGCCTTGGCGCCAACGAAGCCCCGCCTGCGATCATGTCGGCATTCATCGGCTCACAAATGACTGCTGTACTCGACGAGCTTGAAAGCAAAGGAAATGTGAAGATCGAAAAGGGCGACAACATGTATATGAAGCTCGGTATCTCGCAGATCCCGGAAATCATTCTAGATGCCACGGATCGCAACCGTACGTCACCTTTCGCGTTTACCGGTAACAAGTTCGAATTCCGCGCAGTTGGCGGAAGCGATAATTGTGCAACACCGATGACCGTTCTCAACCTTATCGTTGCCGAACAGCTCGACCATTTCTACGGCGCGGTGAACAGCCAGATCGAAAAAGGCGAAGAGAAAAGACTCGCTATTGTAAACGTGTTGCGCCAGTACATCAAGGAATCGAAGGACATCCGTTTCGAAGGCGATGGGTATTCCGAAGAGTGGGTTAAGGAAGCTGCCAAGAGAAAACTTGGCAACGTAAAGAATGCTCCCCGCGCGCTGGATGCGTATACTACCAAGAAGGCGATGCATGTTTTCGAAAAGCACGGTGTCATGTCACACAAGGAACTTGAAGCCCGCACCGAGATCCGTCAGGAGTCTTACATCAAGCGTGTGCAGATCGAATCGCGTGTGATGGGAGACCTTGCAATGAACCACATCGTCCCAACCGCTATTGCATACCAGAACAAGCTTATCACCAATGCAAATGGACTGGCTGGCTTAGGTGTTGATAACAAAGCCGTGGTACAGACGATCCGCGAGATATCTGGTCACATCGAGATCATCAAGAACGGTGTTCGCGATATGATCGAGGCCCGCAAGAAAGCAAACAAGATAACGGATGTAAGAGAGCGCGCAATCGCGTATTGCGATGAGATCAAGGAGAAATATTTTGAGGATATCCGCGATTCCGTCGACAAGCTTGAACTTCTTGTCGACAACGAAGACTGGCCGTTGGCAAAATACCGCGAACTGTTATTCCTCAGATAGTAATGACACATGGTTAAAAACAATAAAGGGCTGTAAAGCCCTTTATTGTTTTAAGCCTTTCGGCAACACAACATGGTTGCCTTCTAGAGATTAAGAACCTTCCTGTACTGGCCGTTATCGTGCAGCACATCGATTGCCTTCTTCACTTCATCGTCGTGCTGAAAGGCTGATTCAATCCGGCCGCGATCGTAGTGGTGACGGGAGACGATCTCTTCTTCCAGCGTGCGTTTGATCTGATCCTTGTACAGGGAAAGTTCGTTCTTCTTGGTATCATTAAGCTTTTCGATGATCTCATCGAGCTGAGCCTTCAATCCTTCATAATATTTTTCCTTTTTCGCTTCCTCCTTCAGTTGTTCAATGCCGTACTCGACGTAGGACTTGTAAGAGTAATCCTTTCCCTTCATCCATGAAATAAACTGCTGATAGTCCGCGTCGGTCAGCGCGAATGTACGTGGATCGACTGGCTTTGGATTCCTGTGGACGTACTCGGTGACATAATCGAAAATGAATCCTTTTTCAAATAGTACTTGCGTAAGGGGATGGGAGTCGGCGTTCTCGACCTTGACGTCCGGGTCGATTCCCCCGCCGTCATAGACAGTTCTGCCATGTGTTGTCTTGAAAGCTTGTTTGAGAGAATCGGGGGCCGATAGTACGCTGCCATCCTCCCTTCGATGTGAATAATCGAGAACCTGGATGCACCGGCCAGTAGGCGTATAGTACTTTGCCGTCGTGACTTTCAATTGCGAATTGTAGGACAGCGGTCGGCTTACCTGTACGAGGCCTTTCCCGTATGATTTTTCTCCTATGACCACACCGCGGTCATAGTCCTGCAACGTGCCTGCAACAATTTCTGACGCGGAAGCGCTTCCGCGGTTGATCAGGACCGCCACGGGAATCTCTGTGTCCAGTGGATTATTCAAGGTCTCGTATTTGAGATTGTTTTCGGGAATTTTCCCTTTGGTGCTGACGACCAGTTTGCCCTTGGGGATAAACAGATTGGTAATATTTACCGCCTCCAGCAGCAAGCCTCCGGGATTTCCGCGCAGGTCGAGGATCACCGCCTTGGCTCCTTTCGCCATCAGGTCGCTCAAAGCGTTTTTGACTTCCTTGCCAGCATCCGGAGTAAAATCCGAGAGGTGGATATATGCGATGTCATTTCCGACCATGCCGAAGAAGGGGACGTTATTAACTTTTACCTTCTCGCGCCTGAATTGAAGATCAATCGGTTTGTCGCTGCCAAAACGTTTCACCGTGAGCCTTACTACTGTTCCCACCTGGCCTTTCATCAGCTGGCTGGATTCCTCGCGCAAAAGTTTTGCCAGTTCCACACCATCGATCTTTAAGATCTCGTCACCGATCCGCAGCCCGCCTTTTTGAGCTTCGAATCCTTCAATGATCATGGTGACTACAGTGCGTTTGCCAAGCTCACGCGTGATTGCCCCGATGCCGCCGTACTGCCCGGTGTTAATCGTGCGGTAATCCTCCACTTCATCTTCCGGAATGTAGTTTGTGTAAGGATCCAGCGATGCAAGCATGGCATCGATACCTGTGCGGATGAGTTGATTCGGGTTGACCTCGTCAACATACAAGGCGTTCACCTCCTTGAAAAGCGTGGCGAAAATATCGAGGTTCTTCGCGATCTCGAAATAACGATCGGCTGGCTTTGTGAAAGACAGGGCAATGAAGGCCGCCGCTGCACAGAACAGAAGCATTAATTTCTTTTTCATCAGGATGAATTTACAACTATTTATAACGCGCTGTCTGAAAAAAAGTGTCCCTTCGTTTAAAGAAAGAAAAATCCGCTTTTACGCATGGATTACAAACGAAAGCAAGCGTAAACCACATTCCGCATGGGGAGGAATCTTCACATTAAGCGACAGTATTCTTAATTGATCAATCAGAATTACTTAAGCCCAGGCCTTTCTGATGAATCGCAGCCAGTTGCCATGGGCAATATTCCGGATGTCCTCATCGCGATAACCGCGGCGCGCCAGCAAAAGGGGGATATTTTGCAGGTCAGCAATCGTGTCGATATCATAAGGACTTTGTTCTTTTCCAAATGCCCCGTCCAGGTCCGAGCCTATGCCGATGTGCAGCGCATTTCCCGCAAGCTGGCAGATGTGGT
>CBFGXV010000157.1:0-6344 GCA_965652755.1 uncultured Chryseosolibacter sp.
TCGGAACTAACATTCGGATCAAAAAAAGTGCTAATGCGCGGCTTTGACCGGCAGAACGAATAAGAAAGGCCGCCTTCATGGATCAATTGGTCCGTTGCAAATCAATACGGGTCTCTAGAAACGATGAGGTTTGCGCCACGAGATGCTGCCGGTAGAGACGGTGTTCATCGGCAAGAAGTGGTTCGTATATGTTCGGAAAATGCAGGCGCCGACACATGAGTGATCAGCAGCCGTTTCCCAAAGCCCGATGCGCGCGTTACAAAGCTGCTAGAGCCGCTTGTGAGTTCGCGCCTGGCCCTTGCTGGGGAAAAAGTTTCTCATGATACTCCTGACCTACACCTGAGGTATTTCTTACATGTTCAACAAAAAAAAGGAGGTAAGTATGAAAAACAGAATCTTGGTAGTCTTGATGTTAGTAGGCTCGGCCTTTGCGGCAAATGCACAAACTGTTACCGTCAAAGCCGACCGGGCTCTTGATACCGATTTCAGCGATTACAACACGTTCTACTGGTCATCGCAGGCAGACGCGTGGCTTGATGAAGGCGGACTTTACTTTTTGAATGACCTCGGCATGAAAGCCATGATCCGGGACGCGGTGAAAGGCGAGCTGATGGGACTTGGTTATCATCTCCAGTCACATGAGCCGGATCTGATCGTTAACTTCCGCGTATTTGACAAGCCTGTCACCCTCAAAGGATATGAAGGATACGGAACTTCGTACTGGGGCACCGAAACTTATCGGGGAATTGATGACGCTGCCAATTATGAGGTTGAGGCTGGAACGCTGCTGGTGTCCATGGCTGATCGCAAGTCAGGAAAAGTCGTGTGGCAGGGTTTTGCCTCCGGCTTGATCGAGAATAACTCTTTTGTGAAGGAAGAGGGAAAAATTCGCGAGGCCGTAAATATGATCTTTGAAGAATTCGGGGAACGGGCCAAGGAATATACACGCAAGTAAGCGTTAAAGAGGCACGATCAAAAAGGCAGGCGCGAAGCCTGCCTTTTTTTGTTGCTCAGGGCATGTGATTTTTATAACCACCGGCAAATCGGATGTTATGGCAAATGTCACTTCAACTTTCACCGGGCAGGCGAGCGAGAAATGGTTTGAGAAATTCGCGCGTTTCGGCCTCGCTTCCAAAGGCGTTGTTTATTTGCTCATGGGCATCCTCTCCGTCTTGGCAGCGTTGGGCTTGAGCAACGCAAAAGGAGACAAGGAGGAAGCGTTCAAGGTTATTTATGATCAGCCCTTTGGTAAGTTTATACTCCTGGCAATTGCGCTCGGTCTTCTCGGATACGTGATGCTGCGAATGTTCCAGGCGATAAAAGATACGGAGCGCAAAGGAAAGGATCTTAAAGGTATATTTACCCGAATTGGTTATGGGTTGAGCGCATTGTTATACATCTTCATCGGAGCCTACGCCCTGAAGTTGGTTTTTCAAAACGGTGGTGGCGGAGGCGGTAGTTCCCGCGAGTTCTTAGTGAGTAAGATCCTCGGCTATCCGGGCGGCGGATACCTCATTGGAATAGCGGGCCTCGTTGTGATCGGCATGGGCATCTATCAGATCTACCGCGGTGTCAGCGGAAAGTTTATGAAAAAAGTTAACCTGGTCAGTTCCAATATGAAGGATGCGTTCAAGTCAGCTGGAACCATCGGATACATCTCCCGCGGAATTGTGCTTGGAATCATCGGTTACTTCCTCTTTCACGCAGCGCTGGTATCAAATCCAAAGGAGGCCCAGGGCACCGGTGCGGCCTTCGATTTTCTGCAGAACGAATTTGGCTCTGTCATGATGGCCCTTGTTGCGATCGGGCTGGCGGGATATGGAGTATTTTGTTTTGTAAAAGCGAGGTATCAAAAGATCGACCTGGATTTTTAGCGAGTCCATACAGGACCTGACCTGGCGTTGGCGAAACGGTTCCATGCGGGTATCCATCAAAATCAACGACAGCACCAGCGAGCCGATGTACGGCCCGTAATTCCGTCATGCTTCACACAATACGTGCTTTATCATCGCGGCTGCGAGCTACTTTATAAGGCCGTCCCGAGGGGACTTCGTACATCAAGATGACAAAATTATCTACCATAAGGTCGGCCCTCCGGGGCTTGCGTAAATGAAACCGGACATGGACAAACAACTCTATCCGAGCCCGGTTGCCCTACCGGAACCATCACACCACAAGTCATCGCTTAGCCTTTGGCTTTTTGGGGGGCGAATTAAGTCCCAGGGGGCGACCTTATGGTAGAGTAGAAACCGCTGAACACAGGCAAGTCCCGTAGGGACGGCCTTATAAAAATGGGTCGCAGGCCTCATGATGGCGCACGTCTGGATTCAAGCAGAGGCGAAACACAAGCCGCACTCGTTGCACAGCTTGGCACAAAATGGGCGTGCACATCATTCCGGGAATTTGCGACTCGTAATATGGCCGTGACGATAGATTGATTTTGACACCGAGGCACGCGATCCGATCTGTGCACAAAACTTGCGATGTTTTCGGCCCGTGGTTCGTCATCCTTCACATACACGTGCTTTATCATCGCGGCTGCGAGCTACTTTATAAGGCCGTCCCGAGGGGACTTCGTACATCAAGATGACAAAATTATCTACCATAAGGTCGGCCCTCCGGGGCTTGCGTAAATGAAACCGGACATGGACAAACAACTCTATCCGAGCCCGGTTGCCCTACCGGAACCATCACACCACAAGTCATCGCTTAGCCTTTGGCTTTTTGGGGGGCGAATTAAGTCCCAGGGGGCGACCTTATGGTAGAGTAGAAACCGCTGAACACAGGCAAGTCCCGTAGGGACGGCCTTATAAAAATGGGTCGCAGGCCTCATGATGGCGCACGTCTGGATTCAAGCAGAGGCGAAACACAAGCCGCACTCGTTGCACAGCTTGGCGCAAAAATGGGCGTCGCGCCTGCGAGCTGTGAAAACAGATCTGAAATTTTCTACCATAAGGCGATGCGGCCGGGGCTTGGCGTTGAGTGTAACCATACGTCGACGGTATAACTTTGTCGGAGCAAGTGGCTAATCTCAATCGACGTTCTTCGGCGTGGTCGTGGCCTTGCGGTTCCAATACCAATAAAACGGTAGCCCACTTGCCATCAAACCAAGTCCGATCAGGGCTTCGCGCGGCCTGCCGATCAAAGTGATAACAATCAGCGCGACGCAAAACAAGATAAAGATGGCGGGAACGACCGGGTAACCAACCGCTTTGTAAGGACGCGGAGCATCTGGCATTTTTACCCTTAAGATAAAAACACCCAGCGCCGTGGCTCCATAAAAAATGAACGCCGCAAAGATCAACATGTCAGTTAACTGATCAAAGCTGCCGGAGAACACGAGCACCGACGCCCACACCGCCTGGATAAAGATCGCTTTCGAAGGTGTGTTGTAACGCGGGTGAATGTAGGATGCTGATTTGAAGAACACGCCCTCCTTCGCCATCGCGTAATACAATCGCGGCGGACCGAGCAAGGTTGTGTTGGTACATCCAAACGTTGTGATAAGGATCAGCACCGCCATGGCAAGCGCGCCGATGTTTCCCGAGAAGCTGCGCACAACTTCCACTCCCGCGATGTTATTTACACTATTGTGCACGGCAATGATCTGGTCGATCGGTAAAACGTACAGGTAGGTAAAGTTGATGCACAGATAGACGACCATCACGAAAGACACTCCCGACACCAGGGCAAGCGGAAGATTCCGATGCGTGTTTTTTATCTCTCCGCCGATAAAGCCAGTGCTCGTCCATCCCTCATATGCCCAGAAGGCGGCGAGCAGTGCTGCGAATATCATCTTGATAAAAGCGGGATCCAGCCACGACATCGGTTTGAAACCTGTGGCAGGGGTCTGAAAATTTTCCATGCTACCCCCTCCAATCGTCAGTCCAAGGATGACGATCAGGAGAATACTGATGACCACAATCAACGTAACCGCTTTGCTGAGACCCTCGCCGAACTTTAACCCCACATAATTATTATAGGACAATCCGAAGATCAACAGAACAGTGAGGGACTTGACGCCAAAATTGTGGAAGGGCGTAAATACGCCGAAGAGGGATACCTGCGCCCACTCATCCGGAAGAACAGGCAACGTGATCAGGGAATTGAACGAGTGCGCGAAGACATAGGCAATGGATGCAGCGGCTGCTGACCGGATCACGGCGAACGATGTCCACCCGAATATAAAAGCGAAAAAACGGTTGTAGATCTTCCTGAAGTACACATACTCGCCGCCCGAATCGGCCAGCATACTGGCAATCTCCGCGTTGCTTAAGGCGCCGCACAAAGTTATGATACCCGCGAGACCCCAGCACAACAACACCAGGTCTGCAGAAAGCAACTCGGCCGACATGGGCGCCACTTTCTTGTACACCCCCGAGCCGATGACAGAACTCACCGTTAGAATAAAAGCTGAAAATAACCCGATGGACCTGACGAGTTTTCCCTGTGGATTTTGTGGATTTGTCATGAGTCCCTAATATAAGGAGCTTTGTGCAAACCTGTATATCCTCCGGGCGCTCCATTGTTTAATGGCACGCCTGGCCATTGGACCTACTCGTACCTCAATGACGTGGCAGGGTTCGTCCTGGCGGCGCGCAATGTATGGACGGACACCGTGACGAGGGCGATCGTTACAACGGCCAGGCTGGGCGCGGCAAAGATCTACCATGAAAGCGCTATCCTGTACGCGAATCCCTGAAGCCAGCCATCCATGATCTACCACGCGACAGGCAGTGCGTGAACAATACTGATGAACAGCAGCACAATGTAGTCGCGGCTCATGAGCCCGAGTATGCTCCGGAGCGTGGCGCCAAGAACCTTGCGAACCCCGATCTCTTTCGTCCGCTGTATCGCGGTCAGCGACGACAGCCCGAATAATCCGAGACACGCGATAAAGATCGCAAGCACAGAAAAGACACCGAACACTTTTCCAAACTGCTGATCGGCCTGATACTGCTCATTATAGTGATCGTCGAGGAAAAGGTGGATAAAAGGATTGCCCGGGAACAATGATTTCCAGTGTTCTTCAAACCTGGCAAGCGACTCCTTCACGTTGGAAGTATTAAATTTGATGGAATAATAACCGCCCGGCGCATTGTTGTATCTGAAGACGAGTGGCTCATACGCCTTCTTTAACGACTCCTGATGATAGTTCTTCAATACCCCCACGATCCTGAAAGTATCACCCCAGAAGAATATGTCATCGTCGATAGCCTCCTCTATATTGGTGAAGCCCATCAGCCGCGCCGCCGATTCATTGATCATGACGTTCTTATTCTCGTTTGACAGTTCAGCGGAGAAGGCCCTCCCCTTCGCTACTTCCAAACCGTACGCCTTGATAAAGTCAGCGTCCATCATGATGACCCTGTACTGATTGGACTCATCCTCGCGCTGGCTCAGCCTGCGGATACCCCCAGCGTTCCATCCAGGCTGACGGCCCGGAACGGAAGTCGACGCGGTGACTGCAGACACCTCCGGATATTGCAGTATCTGCTGTTTAAAAAATTGGAATTTGTCTGCATAGGTGGAATCAACAACGTTAGGCGACTGCAGAATAACAGTCTGCTCAATGTCCACGCCAAGCCTCTGTTCCTGCATGAACCGCAACTGACGATAGACCGTGAACGTTCCAACGATCAGTGTGATGGAGGCGACGAATTGCATCACCACCATGCCCTTGCGGAACAGCACACCGCGGGAAGTATTCTTGAATCTTCCCTTTAAGACCTCGACCGGCTTGAAACCCGACAACACAAATGCGGGATACAATCCCGACAAGAGGGCGCCGCCAACAATCAGCGCTCCCATCCATACCCAGAACATACTATCCTGAAAGAGCACGTAACCAAGCTCCCGGCCAGTCAGTTCACTGAACGACGGTGTTAAAACTACAACAAGCAGAATGGCGATCGTCACGGCGATGGTGTTAAGCAACATCGCCTCGAACATGAATTGCTGAACGAGCTGTGTGCGGTAGCTCCCCATTACCTTTCTGACGCCCACTTCCCGTGCGCGTTCGATTGACTTCGCCGTTGAAAGGTTGATGTAATTGATCCAGGCGATCAGCAGGATGAGTATTGCTACGATCGAAAGAAAATACGCGGATTGCCTGTCTCCGTTCGGTTTGAATTCATACATGAAATGGGAATCGAGGTGAATAGCCGGCAGCGGCTGCAGGTGAAACACCATACCGGCGCCCGCACGCTTGAGCTCTTCCGCTTCGTGCTTTTCCGAAAATGCCAGCATCTTCTCCTCAAATTCTTTTGGATCCGAGTGTTCGTCGAGAAGGATGTATGTGAAATGTCCGTCCCAGTGCCATGATCTCATAGCCTCAGGGTTGT
>CBFGXV010000158.1:0-6344 GCA_965652755.1 uncultured Chryseosolibacter sp.
GACGGATAGCAGTCGCGACGAAAAAAGGGATCATAATGGGAGAAACGGGAAAGGCGCTGATCCGGGCGGCGAGGGCGTTGCCGGCTCCGCTCTCGCGAACAACTGCTCCAAGCGCGCCTCCCGCGCCTGTCACAAGCAGGATAATGCCCGCCGCCTGGAGTCCGTCTTCGAGAATCTGATTTGTCTTGCTTTTATCAAGGTAAGGCAGGAGCGTATAGACAGCGAGCAGGGTACTGATCGAAAGTGCGATCAGGGGAGTGCCTGTCAGGTATACAAGGTCTACGAAAAATATTACAACGCTATGGCTATCTGTAGATATCGCGGGGAAAAGCCCGAGCAGCGCTTTCAGGAAGATCAACGCGATGGGCACGGCGATTGGCAGCCATGAACGGAGAAGTCCGGGGAGCGCCGCCGGTTTTGCCTTATTATTGCCAACTGCTGCTCCTTCCCCGGTCACCGCGAATGTATCATTAAAGCGCGGATATCGCTTTTCAAGCCACAAAGTATAAGCGAGAATTGCCAGGACGCAGGGAATTGCGAGCGCCATGCCGAGCAACATCATAGCGCCGACGTCTACACCAAATATGCCGGCGGCGGCAAGTGGCCCGGGAGTTGGAGGCACGGTGGTGTGGGTAACCACCAGGCCTCCTGCAAGCGCGACTCCAAGGGAAAGGATCGAACGTTTACTGTTTCGTCCCAACGCCTTTGCTATTGGGAAAAGGATCACAAAAGCGGAATCAACGAAGATGGGGATGCTCACAAAATAACCGGTCATGGCCAGGGCCGCAGCTTCCTTTCCTTTGCCGAGCAGGCGGATGAACGAATCTGCGATCTGCGTCGCCGCGCCCGAGACTTCAAGCACCCTGCCCATCATAACACCCAGACCAATGACGATACCGATGGATGCAAGCGTGTTGCCGAAGCCGCGTGTAATTGCGTCCAGGGTTTGTTCGACACTCATGCCTCCTGCAATGCCAGCGATGCAACCCGCGGCGATCATCGCAATCAGGGGGTGGACCTTTGTGCGCAAAACAAGTAATACGAGGACGAAAACAGCTACCAATAGTCCGAATACGGGCGCGTGCGGGAATGCATTCATCGGATAAGCTGTTTATTGATCACCGGGTTTGAAGGATGAATCGTGTCTAAAGATAATATGAAATAGCTTTGATCCGCGGTTAAGCAGGACAGGTGTTTCCATTATATTTGAAACAACAACATGTATACAAAAGCTGAAGAAGTATTTTCAACACTGCCAGCGGAAACCAGCGCCGACTTTCTCCCACTTATAAGGGATCAATTTCTGAGGTCTCGAAAAACGATCGTGGTGCTCGACGATGATCCGACTGGTACGCAAACGTGCTACGACGTTGTAGTGCTCACCTCATGGGAAAAATCCCTGGTTGTCGCAGAGTTGTTGAAGAACCCGTCGATCCTTTTTATCCTTACTAACTCGCGAAGCCTGGGCAGGCCCGATGCCGTGAAGCTGGCGCAGGAGATCGGCGCGAACCTCCTGGAGGCGCAAAAAGAAAGTGGTCGCGAGATCGTCATCATCAGCAGAAGTGACTCAACGCTGCGCGGCCACTTTCCGGCCGAGGTAGACGCAATCGCATCCGCACTCAATATGCAGGATGCCGTGCGCATCCTGATCCCCGCCTTTATCGAAGGTGGACGCTTCACGATTAATGACGTCCATTATATCCGGGAGCGAGATCAACTGATCCCTGTGGCTGACACGCCGTTCGCAAAGGATGCCGTGTTCGGATACAAGAATTCGAACCTGAAAGAATGGGTAGCTGAAAAAACAAATGGCGAGGTGGCAGCGCGAAATGTTGTTTCAATCACACTTGAAGATATCCGCAAAGGAGGTGTGCCAGGTGTTGTCACTAAACTGAACACGTGCGCTGCGGGCGGAGTTTGCATTGTCAACGCATGTTCGCATAAGGACCTTGAAGTGATTGTTTCAGGACTGCTGGAGGCGGAACAGTCGGGTCAGAGATTTGTCTATCGCACATCTGCCACATTTGTTCCCCTTCGCGCTGGATTGCCAGCGGGAAGACTGCTTGATAAGATAGATACAATCGCCTCGGTCAACGGATCGTTGACCATAGTCGGCTCGTACGTACCCAAAACAACCCGTCAGCTTGAGAATCTCTTGCACGACAAGATACATTTTGCAATTGCAATAGAAATCATTGTCTCGCGCATTCTTCAAGACGACGAGGTTGATATTTACCGGCGTGATATCGTCATGCGTATTGACAAAGAAATCGCGCAGGGGCGTGACGTCGTGATTTTTACGAGCCGCGATCTGGCGAAGGGTGAAAATGCCGCCGCCAATCTGCGGATCAACAGTGCAGTTTCATCATTCCTTGTGAGCATTGTGAAAGACCTCATAACAAGACCCGCTTTTATTATTGCCAAGGGGGGAATCACCTCGAGCGACATCGCTACAAAAGGTTTGGGAGCAAAGAAAGCACTCGTGCTTGGTCAGGTAATACCCGGTGTGCCTGTGTGGAAGCTCGATGAGAGCAGCAAGTATCCCGGCCTTGTATACACAGTATTTCCCGGGAACGTTGGCGACGATCACGCGATGGTAGCGGTAAACAGGAAACTGAAAACACAGCGATGAGCACATTTTCAAAAACGGATAGTCCGTAACATTTCTGAGTTTTCCGCAAACGTAGCCGCCGCGTGATTTCAGGGTCCCTCCGAAGTTTATATATAATTACTAGGATTTGCCGTTGCGGTGTTGCTTTTTTGCCGAAAATTGTGACAACGCCAAACGCATAAAATCATGTCATCAGTACTAAGCTACAGTGAGGCCAGGAAGGTTTTTGAACACGCAAAAGCGAATCAATATGCCTTACCTGCCGTAAATGTTACGAGCAGTCCTACCATCAACGCTTCACTTGAAGCAGCAAAAGAAGTAAAATCCCCCGTCATCATTCAGTTCAGCAACAGCGGAGGCGCATTCTTCATTGGCAAATCTGTTTCAAACAACGCGCAGCAGTCGTCCATCGCAGGGTCCGTTGCCGGCGCGAAATATATTCACGAAGTCAGTTCACTGTACGGGATACCGGTGCTGCTCAACACGGATCACGCTGCGAAGAAACTTCTGCCATGGGTAGATGGCATGGTTGCAGAAGGTGAAAAATTCTTCAAGCAGACCGGGAAGCCATTGTTCACCTCCCATATGATCGACCTTTCTGAAGAACCTCTGCACGAGAACATCGAGACATGCAAACGCTACCTGGAAAAGTTGACGAAGCTGGATATGTATCTGGAGATCGAGCTCGGTGTAACGGGCGGCGAGGAAGACGGCGTTGACAACACTGGAGTTGAAAGCTCCAAATTATATACCCAACCGGAAGAAGTGTCTTATGCTTATGAGGAACTGATGAAGGTTAGCGAAAACTTTGTGATCGCTGCATCATTCGGAAATGTTCACGGCGTATACAAACCGGGCAACGTAAAACTCGAGCCCGTCATCCTGAAGAACTCTCAGGACTACATTCAGAAGAAGTTTAAAACAAAAGCAAATCCTGTCAACTTTGTATTCCATGGTGGATCGGGTTCCGAGCCGGAAGCGATCCGCGAAGCAATAAGCTACGGAGTTGTAAAGATGAATATCGACACGGATATACAGTGGGCTTTCTGGGAAGGCGTTCACAATTACTACAAGAAGAATCAGGATTACCTGCAGGGACAGCTAGGTAACCCTACGGGCGACGATTCTCCCAATAAGAAATACTACGATCCGCGGGTGTGGATCCGTGAAGGCGAAGTCGCTATCAGGAAGAGGCTCATTCAGGCTTACGAGGAGTTGAACGGCGTGAATACGCTGGAGAAGGCCGCCGTCGTGCATTGAGGCGGGATTCCAAACGCATTACACAGAAAGAAGCAGTCAGTATTTAACTGATTGCTTTTTTTATTGTAGATTCCCGGGTAAACATCTCCCTCGCACAACATCTAACGCGTGATTACACGCAGGGCTTTTGTCTCATACGCAGTTACTTACGGATCAAACAAACAGATCTCAGCAGGACACTGCGGCTCAGAGTGCGACGTTAAGGGGTGGATAAGGCCCGTCTTCCGAATTGTCCAGGGCATTGGCGCGCTGGTGCACCCACATCTCCTGGAACAACAGGCTGTATCTGTTGAGATGATCAAAGGTACCTTCATCTACAACTTCACCGTTCCGCAGAATATAGATATAGTCGAAATCAACGAGAAGGTGGAGCCGGTGAAGCGATGAGATCACGGCCTTTCCTTTAAAAGTTTCAAAGAGGCTGGCGTAGATCAGTTTCTCCGTCCGCGGATCGACACTGCTGGTTGGCTCATCCATCAGAACGATGTCCCTGTTCCGGGCGGCAAGTATACCGCGCGCGAGGGCTAGCCGCTGTTTTTGTCCTCCTGAAAGATTTAATCCTTTTTCCTGAATGAACGTGTCCAGGCCCTCAGGCAGTTTTCGTAATACGTCGGCGAACTGAGCCTGTTCGCAGACCTCCATGATTTCATCCGTTGTGAAAGGCAGCCCGAGCGTAATGTTATATAAAACTGTATTCTCAAATATCTCCGGCTCCTGCGGAAACAATGTTACACTCGAAGAAATGGCCTCAAATTCAGCCGGGATGTTTTCATTCAATGTGACACACGCCCCGGGCAGTGGTTGATGAAGACCGCGTAGAACAGAGAGCAGTGTGCTTTTCCCGCTTCCGCTTTCGCCGATCAGGGCAATGCGCTGACCGCGGGCAATGCGGATGGACAGATCAAAAAGACCTGTTGGCTTATCCGAATCTTTATTTGTACGCAGGAAGTTCAGACGCTCAATGGCGATGTCCTGCCATCCGGGCGGAAGCGCCTTTTCTTCTTTAGCAACCACCGACTGCAGAAAAGCTTCCTCTATCTCGCGAATGTTCTGAACATCCGTATGAAACCTCACCACCTGGGAGTATTGCGCCGCGATATCGTTAAATACACTCGTGAACTGTCCTACGAAACCAATGAGGATAATGAGCCCACCGATCTGGAAAATTTCACCTGGCACCCAATGTTGATAGATATATCCGAACACTGTGACGGCATATATCAATCCGATCATCATCTGCGCTGTGAACCATTTCCATTCGTTAACGGTCGCATTCCTCTTGAAGGGCGGGAATACGCTGGCGAGCTTTTGAAGAAACGCCGCGTGAACGACTTTCTCCAGCCTGAGGGTGACGACTGTTGTTATGTTGGATAACGTATCAAAAAGTGTGGACGAGACGTGATGCTCCTGTTGGTTAACCTCCTTCTGGGTTCTGATGAAGACTCTGTCAAACCGCACAATCACGAGGATCGTCAGAAAGCCCAGAAGAATACCGATCGATCCGAAAAGCGGTGAAAAGTAAATCATCGCACCGAAGGAGAATACGAATTTGCCAAATGAATAGAGGTAAATAAATCCGTGTGAAAAAAAAGTCCTCAATGCTTCGTGTGCCTTCCTCGATTTGCTGATGGTGGCGCCGCTGTGATTTCTCTGGTGCCACTGGACCGGCAGGCGCAGGATATTCCCGTAGAGATCTTCCTGGAAGTTCCTGCTTATGTTGAATGCAAGCTGTTGTTCCATAACCCGGGCGGGACCGTGCATAGTCCATTCGAGCAACCGCAAACCGAGATATCCCAGAACATAGATCCACGCGACTTCCAGTATCGCGGCGCCCTTCTTTTGAAGCTCGGTGACAAACCACCCGTAAAATAAAGGATTCATCGCCACGATTATGTTGGCCATGATGAACATCGCGTAAATGAGCACAAATCGCTTCTTCTCCTGTCGCGCATATTTCCATGCCGTGCCAAGCAGGGAAAAGTAGGGGTTTTTCATTCTCGTGGACGCAGTCGATAAGAACCACGTATGCTACAAAATTCAGCGTTCTCTCTGTAGGAAAGAAATTTAATGTTGGACAGATTCTTACATCGGATTGGCGAAGGTCAGATCCGTACGGCAAGCGTGCGGGATCCTTTAGGATATACAACGCGACTGATCGTGTGACGGGCATCTTTTCAGCGACGCGGATCGGAAATACGCTCCGATTTCTTCGTCCTCAACCCCCGGACTATCCCGAACACTGAGCAAGGCGCCCGCCTTTTGAACACGCGCAAAACAAAAAAGGGGCTCCCTGATTTCGGTAAAACATCACATCAGGTCAAGAACGGGAAAGAGGATGTTTCGAACGCAGTACAGATTACAAGATCCGAAACACTCTGAATTTCAGCGATCCATACAATTTCCAGAAGATTGAGATCGCGGGAAGCACGGCAGAAGTGAACATCATCTCGGAAATGTGATCCCACGAATGGGA
>CBFGXV010000159.1:0-6342 GCA_965652755.1 uncultured Chryseosolibacter sp.
TTTGCCGTCCGCGCCGGTGCGGTCCTGCTCCTCACCGGGCCCACCAGCCGTTGCGATCACATGCTTTCGATATTTGAGGTGCAGCAAGGTCCAGAGCTGCGAATTGCCGCGCAAGACTACGTCGCCTCCTTTGCCTCCATTGCCCCCGTCAGGCCCGCCGTGAGGGACGAGCTTTTCCCTATGGAAATGGGTGCATCCGGCACCCCCGTGTCCCGATCGGGAGTTGAGTTTTACGTAATCAATGAAGTTAGGAGAGGACACCGAAAAATATTTTAAACCAGTAGACTTTTATCAATCTCGACGCAAATGTTCTTAAAAATGTCTTTCACCTCGCCTACGCCGATGACGGATGAATATTTGTTTTCTTTTTTGTAATAGTCCGCGACAGCCGCAGTCTCCGCTTTGTAAACGGAAATTCTGTTTTCAATAACTTCGGGTTTGGCATCGTCGGGACGATTCTCTTTTACCGCCCGCTCGGCGAGGCGCTTTCGCAGCTCATCTTCAGGCACAACGAGTTCAACCAAAATTTTGATCGGAGCGTTCTTGCTTTGCAATAATTGGTCGAGGGCCTGCGCCTGCGGAATTGTTCTTGGGAAACCATCGAAGATGATGCCGCCGGTCTTGCCGCTGCTGCTGATCTTGTCGTCGACCATGTCAATAACTACTTTGTCGGGCACCAGGTTACCCCTGTTCATATATTCCTTCGCCAGATTTCCCAGAGGAGTGCCTTCCTTTAAGTGTTTCCTGAAAAGATCACCCGTTGATATATGGGTCAGAGAATACTTTTCAATGAGCTTGGCGCTTTGGGTGCCTTTGCCTGCACCGGGAGGGCCGAAGAGAATGATGTTGATCATCTATTGGTATTTTAAGGTTGTTTCAGTTTTCGGGCTTGAAGGTACAAGGTAATTCACACTGCGTCAAAGCTTTGGCAATTGAAATCATAAATATGCCACATTATTTCCGCACAGCGCGAAACAGCTGTCGGTAGTTTCTTCCCAAACCATCATAGTCAAGTCCGTAGCCTAGCACAAATTCATTGTCGATCTCAAATCCATTGAACTTCACAGCTATGCCTTTATCACGCGCGGCTTTTTTCCGGAGAAGACTAACCACCTCAACCGAGCGCGTGCCAAGACCTTTAAGCTCGTCAACGATGCGGGTCAGCGTCAGTCCTGTATCGACAATGTCCTCAACAATCAGAATGTCCTGATTAAACAAACTTTCATCGAGGCCCACCAATGTTTTCAACTGACCGGTGCTGCTCTGACCCTCGTAGGAGGAAACCTTCACAAAGGAAACCCTCGACGGGATGGAGATGTTTTTCAGCAGGTCCGCGGCAAACATGAATGAGCCATTCAGCACGGGCAGGAATACCGGTGTTTTGCCGGAATAAGCCCGGTTTATCTCAGATGCCAGACTCTTGATTTTCTTTTGTATTTCTTCTTCGTCTATAAATTCAATGAAATCAACTTCTTTGATCCTCATGCGGTACTTTAATTGGGGAGGCAAAGATAGAATAAATCAAAATATAATCACCCGCAATAAGGGTGGCGGAAACTTTGTTTTACTTTTTGATCAAAGATCTTTCATGAGCCAGACGTAGAGGTCGATCATACTCTGGATGTCATCTTTATATGCCTTTTCATTCGGCGTATGCGGATTTTCCTGTGGAGCGCCGACGAAACACCAGTCGAATGGATAGGGCGATACCTGAAGTTCGCGGCCGTCACTGGAACCTATGCCCTCAACTTCGAGTTGGAAATTTATGTTGCGCTTGCGCGCGATCTCGATTATTCTGTTAATGTATGACCGGCGCGGAATGTTTCTGTCGCGCATAGAGATAGCGACTCCCTTCATCGGAACGACGCCATCCGTTATCCACGTAATGTCGGCGATCAATGCTTGCCTGATATTCCATTTCTCGTTGATGTACTTTGCCAGATAAGGCACAGAACCACCGCCGTGCTCTTCCCAGCAACTGAATACGATCACGCCATTTTCCATTTCTTCGGCTACTTTAAGCGAAGCGTAAATGCCGAGGCGATTGTCCAGATACGGTGATTCGATAAATGTTTTTTGCTCCCGGAAGTCTACGTGGTAGGTTAAGGAAGTTCCCCGTTCTATGGCGCGGGCGAATTTGTATAATGCGTGATTATCATGATCATAATCGAGTGTACATTCGATCGCACCGAAGGTATCTTCCCCGACAAGTTTGGTTCCTGCCTCAGCATCCGGGCTGCCAATAGGCAGCAACTGATTGCCATAGCGGACTGTGAAGCCGACTGTGTCCATGTGAGCAAAGATCGCAGTACGGGGTGCGCCGAATTTCAAGATGATGCAGTCCTGGAATTCATCGCCGTGATAGATCTCTGGCTGGACTTTCCAGCGTTTTTTTTCCCTGGCGATATGCTTCAAAAGAAATTCCGTCATGTTGTACTCCTCACCGGAAGGTGCATGGATGCTGCAAAGCTCTTTTAATAATTTCATGTTGATCATATTGGTGACTGCAGTCGATCGGGTATTAGTTCTTTCCACAACTTTATTCTAAATTTTCAAGACAAAAAAATCCTCATGGACAATAAGGTTTTTGTACTGACAGACCAACAATCCATTGCGAATCATTTTCTTTCAGAGCTTCGCGACGCATCGCTTCAAAAAGACCGGATGCGCTTCCGCAAAAACATGGAGCGGCTGGGTGAGATCCTTGGGTATGAGATATCGCGGAAGCTCGAATATCTTCCGAAGAAAGTGATGACTCCGCTCGGCGAGGCTGTCATGCCGGTTTTGGCGCAAAATCCCGTGCTGATTACCATCCTGAGGGCCGGCCTGCCTTTTCACCAGGGCTTTCTCAATGTTTTTGACCAGTCAGACAGTGGATTTATCGGCGCTTATAGAAATGAAGAAACACATTCGATTACAATCAACATTGATTACGTGTCGTTGCCCCCGTTCGATGGCAAGCCGGTGGTGCTGATCGATCCAATGCTCGCCACCGGTAGGTCAGTGCTCGACGCACAAAAACTTTTATTTACAAGGGGAACGCCTTCGCATGTTTATATTGTTTCAGTCGTCGCAGCGCCCGAGGGTATCCAACTGTTAAAAGAAAATCTTACTTTGCCGTATTCGCTCTGGACATGTGCGATAGACGAGAGATTAAATTCATCCTTTTACATTGTGCCCGGTCTGGGCGATGCGGGAGATCTGAGTTTCGGCGCTAAAAGATAGTGCGTCGTCGATGAGGTACGTATGTATGTTGCAAGAAATCCTTAAAGCCTTACCTGTTTACTTTTCGTGCATGCTGAAATTTATTTTCGGGCCGGCCGGAGGCTATGCGGTGGGCCTGCATCCCATCACTACTATATTGACCACGGTGGCTGGTATGATGACCGTTGTATTCCTTTTTACTTTCTTCGGTAACTGGATCAGAACAAAAGTTTTCGGCAGATTTAGAAAACCGAAAATTAATGTCAAGAGGGCGCAGCGGTTTGAAAAGATATGGAAACGTTACGGACTGTTTGGAGTGGCCCTGCTCACGCCTATTATTCTCACGCCGATCGGGGGCACTTTGCTCGCTGTCAGCTCAGGCAGTCCGCGGGAGAAGATCATTTTTTACATGTTTGTCAGTGCCTCGTTCTGGTCGGTTGTGATCAGCATGGCCATTTACATTTTTGGCAATGAGGTGCTTCCCGAATTTCTCAAACCAACGCGTACGCTTTAACCTGCTTGTGGATCATCGGGAAGGATCTCAATGTCCCGGATGAGAACCCGTCTGGCAATACGTTGCCCGGTAGGCGTGACCGCCAGTCCGCCGAGTGCTGTTTCCTTGTATCGCGTTTCCATGCTGGCGCCGATTTCACCCATTGCCTCGATAACTTCATCGACCGGAATGACACTGCTTACATCGGCCAGGGCTATTTGCGCAGAGCTGTTCGCAATCGCGGCAGCGCTCGCATTGCGGACGACACAAGGCACCTCAACGAGCCCGGCAACAGGATCACAGACCAATCCAAGCATGCATTGAACTGTTATGGCAATTGCGTTCAGGATCTGGTCCGTGCTACCGTCAAGACAAAAAACGATTGCCGCGGCGCCCATTGCTGCAGCAGTGCCGGTTTCGGCCTGACATCCACCTACGGCGCCCGCGATCGACGCTTTCTGCTCCATGATCAACGCTGTTCCTGCCGCGATGAGCATCGCATCGAGAATCTTTTGATCGTCGATCTTATGAATATCCTGAAGGGTGAACAGAACTCCCGGCATGATGCCACTCGCCCCTGCAGTAGGCGCGGCCACAACCCTACCCATACACGAATTCACCTCTTTTGCCGCAAGAGCGCGCGCGATCAGTTGTTGAAATTCCCGGGATAGGACAGCCTTCGGATACCGCGCTACTTTTTTTGCGCCGTTGTTGATCATCCCGCTGCGCGATGTCATGTCTTCTTCCAGGCCTGTCTTCACAGCATCCTTCATCACGGCCCACGCCCTGCCAAGCCCCTCGTATGTCGCGCTGCTATCACGGCCCTTTTGCTCTTGTTCATACTCCAGCACTACCGTTACCAGCGACTTTCCGGAGTCCTCGCTGTACTTTTTCCACCCTTCGAAAGAATCAAATAAGAAGCCCATATTTCGTGATATGATCAAAGTTCTCGCTTTCGCTTCTCCCAAGCAAGACAAATCAACCCGCTTTGAAGGATCATGGGTGGATCGGGGGCTGTGTTCATCATCGCCGCGCTGATCGCGGGTCTCAATGCGTTACGTGTTGCAAGACAGAATCCGGTAGTATCCCGATCTTCCTGGTTTTTGAAATTACCCGCGCAGCAACGTCGCGAGCTCAGAAATCTATTGTTCCGAGAACTTCTGCTTCTTCCAGCACATAGATCATCTGATCGGGGTCCTCATCGTTAAGCTTAAGAACACCTTTCACCTCGATGGGTTTGTCAATGAAGGACGTCTTTTTCGTTAAACGGACTTCCACAACAGTTTCAGGCCCGCCGACGCCGCAGAAGAAACAAGCATTCAAAGGAAGTGAAGAAAGCATGATGCGGTTACTGGTTGTTTCATTTTCAAGGGGAACCATGTAGCCTGGCAGGACGATACTTTTGTTTTCCAGAGACTTGACAGATTCTGAGAACACAGGCTTCTCAAATTCGCCGAGGTCATCCCGCCCCTTGGTGAAATTGATCTCATAAAGCTTTGGCCAGACCAGGGAGGGAAATCCCTTGTAAGACATCTTCTGTGCTGACAGTCCGTGACAGGTAAGCAGAATTATGATTAACGCCAGATACCTCATATAAGTGATTAAGAACGTCATGACAAAGCGCTGGTTTGCCTTTGCCATTGACAATTCATCAAGCGGGTACCGAATCCTCTTTTGAAAACTCTTCGATGGGCAGACAGCTGCACATCAGATTCCGGTCACCGTATGCATTGTCTACCCTGCTAACGGCGGGCCAGAATTTTGCTTCGCGTACGAATGGCAGGGGGTATGCTGCCTTCTGGCGACTGTAAGCATGTTTCCATTCGTCTGCAGTAACAACGGCTGCTGTATGCGGGGCGTTTTTAAGCACGTTATCCTCCCGGTCGGCATTCCCTTCCTCGATTTCGGCGATCTCCTTGCGGATCTGGAGGAGGGTTTCACAGAAACGGTCGAGTTCCTCTTTCGGCTCACTCTCAGTTGGTTCGATCATCAACGTGCCGGCTACTGGAAAAGAGACCGTGGGCGCATGGAATCCGTAATCCATCAAACGTTTCGCGATATCCTCGACTTCGACACCTGCTTTCTTAAAATCGCGGCAGTCAATTATCATTTCATGTGCGCAGCGTCCCTTCGAGCCTGCATAGAGCACCTTAAAATGTCCTTCGAGTTTGGCTTTAATGTAATTCGCATTGAGGATGGCCATGCGCGTGGCATTTGTCAGGCCTTCGCTTCCCATCATCGCGATATAGGCATAAGAGATGGTCAGGATGCTTGCGCTTCCCCATGGGGCCGACGATACCGCATGAATTGCTTTGTCACCACCTGTTTTTACGACAGCGTGTCCTGGCAGGAATGGTTTCAGTTTGTCATTTACGCAGATAGGTCCCATGCCGGGTCCGCCACCGCCGTGAGGAATACAAAACGTCTTATGTAGATTAAGATGGCAGACATCAGCACCAATGTTTGCAGGCGAAGTCAGTCCCACTTGTGCGTTCATGTTTGCTCCGTCCATGTAAACCAGGCCTCCGTGGCTATGAATGATCTCACAGATGTCTGTAATGGACTCTTCGAATACCCCGTGCGTTGAAGGATAGGTTACCATGAGGCACGAGAGGTTTTCCTTGAACTGATCAGTCTTCGCCTTG
>CBFGXV010000160.1:0-6341 GCA_965652755.1 uncultured Chryseosolibacter sp.
GCGACACAAGCCAACCGGAAAACGGCAAACCGATCAGCGAGCTGACGGGCATAAACAACAGAATGGTTCCTAATTCGGCTTCGTTATACCCGAAATTTGTTTTGATAGTAGGGATCCTTGAAGCCCAGGATGCAAAACAAAAGCCTGATAAGAAAAAGAATAAACTAAGAAAAAACCGCTGCCTGTTCCTGACCTCCATGCGCCTGCAATTGGCCTGCGAATATCACATCTCTAAGCCGATTTTAGCCGCGGATACACCAAAATATTTCGCGACTACCGTACTTGTACTAGCGAACCACAGCAGGCAGCTTTGCATTCATTCACCGCGTGCATCAAAAAAGCTCAATGCAAACGATATCTCTCACCCGCACTCCACCGACCGGCGCTATTGACGAACTCAGGGTGCGACCGCAGGTTCCTCAACAGAGAGCGACACTTCCTCGATTAGCTTTACTTCGGCTGCATCGAACGGCGTTCCGTCTTTCCGGAAAATATCGTGAAACCAGACCTTCGGTTCCCTGCCGTCCGGCATGGGCGTATCCCAGGCGTAAATAGTATTGCTCTTCCCTGAAACAAGACCCCAGTTATAAGCACCGACATTTTCCTCCCTGAGCAACGGAAGGATATCCCTGAATAAACTGTTGCGCGTGCGCGCCATGTATTCAGTGCAGATAAGGGGACGTCCAAAAGCCTGAAGGCTGTCGATCCACTGCTGATGTGATTGCTTGTCCATGTAGTTGTGGTAAGTGATCACATCCGAATTCTCCAGCTGATATTTCCCAAGGTCCGTCAGCTCCTTGTTCCACACACCCACAGATAATGGTTGCGAGGGATCTACCTCGCGAGCCCACCTGAAAACTTTTTTGAGCAATGGCATCGATTTGTTTCCATAGCCGGAGTTCCCGGGCTCGTTGTAAAGGTCCCACAAAACGATCCGTTCATCGTCGCGGAAATGCTGAAGAACATCCTTCACATATTTTTCAAGTGTTACAAACAGCGCAGTATCCGAGTGTAAAAGGTCACCGGGATCGCGGACCCATCCGGAGTTGTGAATGCCGGGCTTGGGTTCCGGTTGTTTACCCGCCTTATAAGCAGGATTCCAACAGTCATCAAAGAAGACGAACAGTGTGGAGATATTGCGCCTGTCGGCGATCTCAAGATATTGATCCACTCTTTCCTTAAATCCAACCGGATCTACCTCCCATGCCAGATGATGGAGATACACGCGCATTGAATTCATGCCGATACTTTGAGCCCACCCGAGTTCCCGATTGATCGTGGCCGTGTCGAAGGTTTCCTTTTGCCACATCTCGAGCTGATTGATCGCCGAGCTGGGCAGGAAATCCGCGCCCAGTAGCCATGGACGTTGGTCGTACCACTGCCGGGCCTTTTCCGGAGACCAGACCTCACGCGCGGTTTGCTTTTCCGCGACAAGCTCCGTCTGAGGCGAATTGCGGCAGCCGGCGAAAAGCACAAGAAGAATGAATAAGGGAAAAAGGGCTTTGGGTTTTTTGTTGATCATAAGTGAGGAAGTGATTTTAAACAGAGGCAAGATAATACCGCCTCCATATTTGTTCAGGAACTTCAGGAAATTTCTGTCGGTTTAATCCACAACAGGGAAAGCAACGATCCTCACCTTTGTGAATCCGTAGGGAACGAGCGTGATCTGTTTCATGTCAGGCTCAACCTGTCCCTTGTACTTGCCCGTACGGTCCGTGACCGGCTGATGTGCAACTCCATTCACAGCCTTCCAGCCTGGAATTTTTTTTGCCGGCGCGGTGATCTCGATGGGCGCATTAGCCAAATTCCATTTGAAAGAAGGCGAGAGCGGTTTGAGTTTCACAGCAGTGAGCTTATCCGGTGTTGCCACGAGTTCATCCACCAATCCATAGTTCCACTCCTCTGTAGGGTAGACGCTGAAGTAGTCTCCTTCCTTCTCGTCATTTCCTTTTTCCCAGCGCTCACCTACTTTCAGTGCGTACACAAGTGGACCTCTTTCGATTGCTCTGGAGTTCCGGCCCCAGGAAGAGGTTGTCACCTGCATTGGTATTTGTAGCGTGACCTTATCGTTGTTTTCCCAGACCCTGTTGATCGTAACCACCTGACCACCGCCTGCGGTGCGCAAGTTCTTTCCGTTGAGCATCACGACGGCCTCCCTGCACCAGCCCGGGATCCGCAGCGTCAACGGGAAGGCTACTGCTTTCCTGGTAAGGATATCGAAGGTCACGACGTCGTCAAAGGGATAGTTGGTGACCTCGTTAATTACAACTGGCGTCCTGGCTACGCCCACTTCTGTTTTGAGCTGACACGGGCTATAGGCGAGGGCTGCGACGCCATCGTCTTCCGTCTGATACCAAAGGTGGCTGGCAAATTTCGTCCAGCCCTGGTGCATATTTGAAGTGCAACAGGTGTATCCGCTGCGCAAGCCGAGGACGTTGTTCATCTCCCGGCTGAAAGGCAGTGAGAAATCGAACACGCCTTTGGAGATCTGAACCTGGTTTGCAATCTGAAAATATTGTTTCTCATTGTACGAGTCCGTGGTCTGAGCCGGCAGCGCATTGAATGTCATTCGCTCGAGCGCATCCATATAGCGGACATCACCCGTGATGGCGATGATATTCTCAAGTGAAAACATCGCCTCGACAATCGCGCACAATTCAACGCCCTGGGTAGGGGCATTTCCGTGCAGGTCCTCATCTCCCGAAAAGATGCCCATGGGCAGGCCATGCAACATCATCAGATCCTTCCATCCTGTATTCAAGGCCTGGATATATTTCGGATCGCGTGTTCGCTGGTAATTGATCGCGGGTGCCTTGAGGGCCATGCCTATGTTCACTGCGTGACGTCGCATCCACAGTTCTCCTGTCTGGTTTCCGGCGGCCCACATCACCCAGTCGCGGTTGCCAAGCCAATCGCTCCACCTGAAAGACTGCGACTCAATTTTCGCCGCCAGATCGAGCAGCGACTTGTCCTTTGTCTTCGAGTACAACCATTGCACGAGCATTGCATTGTCGGTACCGCGCGATGCCGCCCACTCCGTCCATTTGCCAAGCGGACAATTGTCAAGTGCCTTAGCCTGATAAGCGAAGAATCGCTTCATGAACGGAATGACCCGCGGATCGTTCGACGCTTCAAAGTGTTGCTTGAGTACTTTCAGCATGATCATCTTCGGCCACCAGTCTTCGCCGGCCGCACAATTATCCGCAGTGATCTCGATACCTTTTTCCGCTTCCTGTTTTGTGATCGGACCAAAATATCCCGAAGGTCTTTGATTATTCAGCGTCCAGTTGATGTAGCGGATGACCTTGGCCTTCAATTTGGCATCATCAAGCAGATACGCGAGGGGAACAGCGCCATCCAGCCAGTAAGGCGTCTCCTCCCATCCGTCTCCAGTAAAGCCCAGCCACCCATTGTCCACACCGATCTTTGGATGCATATCATCGAGATTACCTGTGGACCCATCGCGCATGGTTTGCAATTGAGCCAGCAACCATCCTTTCGGTTTGATCGACCCAAGCGGAATTTCAGTGTACGACGTAATTGAATCAGGGGCGACTTTCGTTCCCTGAGCAAGTATGGGCGAAAATGATAATGTACCCAGTAAAAAGAAAAGGGTTTTCTTCATGGGATCGGGGTTTAAAGCGAGGGACTTTCCTACTTCATCAGCTCCTTGTCATAAAGTTTCTGATGCATTTGTTTCATCCGTTCTTCAGACATCTTTATCACCTTGCGGTCATACGTCATCAGGCCGTTCGTTTCGATCTCAACGTCGGTTGTTTGCGTGTAGATTGCAGCAGCCAATCCTTTTTTGATCAATGGTTGTAAGCGGTATATGAACTCCTCGTATTTTCCCAGGAGTTCCGCCTGCGTTGTAAAACTTTGATAACCCCAGTTGTTCTTTTCCTGCCATGTATGTCCTTCCAATGGCAACCCCAGTCCGCCAAATTCTCCCAGCACGATCACCTGGTCTTTGCCGAACAATTCAGGTGAAGGCATGGCAGGTTCAGGATAGTTGTGCAGGTCGAAGATGTGCCCGACGGGGTGGAAATTTCCCCCGCTTGCAGCATTCACGAGACGCGTTGGGTCATACGACATCGTCCATTTCGTAATGTCCTGGGTTTTAAACTGGCCCCATGCCTCGTTAAAAGGAACCCATACGACGATTGAGGGGTAGTTCATGTTCGCGTCCATGATCGCCTTCCATTCATTGCGGAAGATCTTCTCGGATTCCGGCGTTCTTTGTTTGTCAGTAGCCACTCCGATAATTCCAGGGCGTGAGTCCCATCGGTTGCCCATGTCACCACTTGGCATGTCCTGCCACACCAGTATCCCCAGCCTGTCGCAATGGTAGTACCAGCGCGCTGGCTCTACCTTCACGTGTTTCCGGATCATATTAAAACCGAGATCTTTGGTCTTTTGTATATCGAACTTCAAAGCTTCATCTGTAGGAGCGGTGTACAGTCCGTCGGGCCACCAGCCCTGGTCGAGGGGGCCATATTGGAAAAGCATTTCATCGTTCAGGAGCATTCGTTTGTTACCTGCGCCATCGGCGGCTACAGAGATCTTTCTCATGCCGGCATAGCTTCTCACTTCGTCGATCGTCTTTCCCTTCCTTACAAGCGTAATTCTGAGGTCATAGAGAAATGGATTTGAAGGCGACCATTTTTTTGCGGCGGGAATTCCCACTGAGAGCTGAAGCTCCCCGGCGTCGGTCTCCGCAATTTTTTGCGTTCCGTCCCAAACGGACATTTTCAGCCGATCGCCTGGCTGTATCGCATCGGCACTGGCTTGCAGCGTAAGTGTTTCCTTGTCTATATCCGGCGTGAGCCGTATTGATTTGATATAGGTATCATTCACAGCCTCCAGCCATACCGTTTGCCAGATGCCCGTTACGGGAGTGTACCAGATGCTCTTGGGTGTTTTCACCTGCTTGCCGCGCGGCTGCGGGCCTTCGTCGGTGGGATCCCATACGGTGACCTTGATCTCCTGAGATCCGGATCTTTTCAGCGCGCGTGTGATGTCGAATGAAAAAGGGTCATAGCCCCCGGTGTGCGAGCCTACAGGCGTTCCGTTGACAGATACGTCGCACTTCCAGTCGACGGCGCCGAAGTGAAGCAACACCTTCCGGTTTTTGAAGGCGGACGGAAGTGTAACGGTGTGCCTATACAACAAAACGTTATCTTTGCCCACCTGTTTTCCCACGCCTGACAAAGATGACTCGATCGCAAAAGGAACGAGGATCTTCCCATCGTATGCCGTAACATCGGCGGATTCTTTTGGTTTAATGGCGTAGTCCCATAACCCATTCAGATTCATCCAGGCTTCACGCACCATATTGGGTCTTGGATATTCAGGAAGAGGGGCTTCAGGTTTTACCTGCGTCGCCCACGTTGTAGAAATCTTTCCTTCGACGGGAGCCCACGAAGCGTTTTGTGCGCCTGAAATTGAAACATAACACGTCAGGAAGCACAGCAGTAAAATTCTCCTCATAATAAAGATACCCATGTTTAGCCTATCAATTACGGCAAAAAAAATATTGGAATAAAGTGGCGGCGGGCGTGAGGCTAGTTATTTTTCAAAATAAATTCGTCAAACACGGCCTTTTGCGTTTTCTCGCCCCTCGATACAAGGGCCGCGCGTACGGCGCGATCCCAGGGCGGAAGAAAAAATCCGTCGACCGCGGTTTCATTAAGTGGAAGATATTTCTTTCCGTCGGTACTGTAAAAAAACAAGATATCTTTTCCATCCTTGACATTTGCACGCAGATGAATTGTTTTGGCTCGCGGCAAAGAGCGCTCCTCAATGACAGTTTCTTTATCACGTTCCACTTTGCGCACAGTCAAACGATTCTTGTTCACTGTTGCTGCCACAAAATTCTTTTCATCGCCCACAAGTGCCAGGCCGGATTCCGCGGTTGAACCATTTGCAACAACCGCTACATTAACCTCGTAATCCTCCGTCAAGGTCTTCATGCCGAGAAATGCACCGGATCTTGAAGGCGATGCCCTGACCACGAGCTTTCCATCCTGCTGCGAATAATCCGGTCGCTCGAATACGGACCATTGCCAGTGATCCGCGGCTTCACTCCCATTGAATTCATCCTTTGTCTCTTTCTGGATCGGCTCATCACCTCCGGGGCCGTTGACAAATTCGACCCACCCGTCTTTTGTAAATGTGAATTCGGAAAGGACGCCCTGCCTGCCTGCATATACATTGCTTTCCTTGTCGTATGCGTGATAAAGGAAATAGAACTTGTCATCTTTAACGACAGGCGTTCCATGGCCCGGACATTTCCATTCCTCCGTCGTTGCGATCAGCGGATTGCCGTCATATTTTTCCCA
>CBFGXV010000161.1:0-6289 GCA_965652755.1 uncultured Chryseosolibacter sp.
CAACACTTTTGCCTCACCCGTAAACCAGAATCCGTGTGATCTCGGAATAGACATCGTCGCACACAGCGGCACGAAATACATCGGCGGCCACAGCGACATCTGCTGTGGGGCGGTACTTACGTCTAAAAAGCTCGCGGACAAGATCCGCACCAGCGCCATACATTTCGGCGGATCGCTTGACGCCCAGACCTGCTGGCTTGTGGAAAGAAGCCTGAAAACAATTGTGCTCCGCGTCCGACAGCAAAATACCAACGCTATGGCTATTGCCGAATTCCTGGCGGGCGAGCCGCGGATTGCGAAAGTGTACTATCCGGGACTCGCGACACATCCGGACCATTCGGTCGCCAGGGCACAAATGCGGGGAGGCTTTGGCGGTATGCTTTCCTTCGAGGTAAAAGGCAATGCTCACATCTTTATGGATAAGCTTCAGATGATAAAACGAGCCATCAGCCTGGGAGGAGTTGAAACCACTGCCACCTCCCCATCGAAGACATCGCATGTTAAGATGAGTGCAGCCGACCGCGAAGCCATTGGGGTTAAGGATAACCTTGTAAGGCTGTCAGTAGGCATTGAAGAAGTTCAGGATCTCATCGAAGACATCAAACTTGCTTTGTAATCGTCTCTCTGAATCACAGACATTATCTTGTTCATGGTAATTATTCGCCCGGCCAGCCGCGATGACGCGGCAAAATTCTCGATTTTCAGCTGAACCTCGCGCAGGAAACGGAGAACATTTCCCTCGACAAGCTCATAGTGAGCAAATGGATCAAGGCAGTCTTTGACGACCCGGGAAAAGGCGCATACCACGTGGCGGTAATCAATGACCAGGTGATCGGATGTTTCCTGATCACTTTTGAATGGAGCGAGTGGCGCAATGGAACCATCTGGTGGCTACAGTCTGTCTATGTCGATCTGCGGCACCGGCGACAAGGCGTTTTCAGAAAAATGTACAACCACATCGTCCGCACGATTGAAGAAGACACATCCATCCTTGGACTGCGACTTTACGTTGACAAATCAAATCTGCGCGCACAAAGAGTATATGGAACACTCGGCATGAATGGCGACCACTACACGGTGTATGAAAGGTTCAAATAAAAATTGCAGGCTGACCAGCGGGAACAACCTGCAATTCTCAAATCAGCACATGCCGATATCTTTATTCCACTTCGACGATCATTTCGATCTCAATGGCAATGTTTGACGGCAGCGCATTTGTTCCTAAAGAAGTCCGCGCGTGCTTTCCCTTCGCGCCGAAAACTGCGACGAGCAGATCTGAACAACCATTCATAACCTTTGGCTGATCTTTAAAGGTGTCAGTACAGTTAACCCACCCGTTAACTTTAACAATCCTTTTCACGCGGGTCAGGTCCCCGCCCAGCTCCATCTTCAAAGTTGACAACAGGGAGATCGCTGTTCGTTTTGCCGCCTCAATCCCCTGCTCAGCAGTCAGGTCCTTTCCGACCTTGCCAGTGATATCTTTCCCATCTGCTTTCGTCGGTCCGTGCCCGGACAGATAAACAAGATTTCCCGTACGAACAGCCTTTGCATAGTTCGCAACGGGGTTGGTAGGGGTTATGAGTTCTATTCCGAGTTCTTTCAATTTCTCGTCTACGGCGTTCTGTCCATAACTCACTGAAGCACAAGCAAATAACAAAATGGCAATCAAGTATCTCATAAAATGGTTTTTGGGTAATAGCGTGTACAATTTAACATTGATCTAAAACACATCACCGGCTATTCGTCGCTAAACCGGCCGTATAAACGGCGATAACAGCTGAAAAACTTCGCTAGCGGCTATATGGCACAAAGGTTTTACCACTGCCGGTCCATGCTCCTGCAAAGATAGCTGGAAGATTTCCCAAAACGGAAATTAAAATCCATATACCTGAATGAAAACCTTCCTGACAGCTTCCATCGTTCTTTTTTCGTTGGCTGTTATCGCCCAACCTGATAAGAAATCGGTGGTGATCGGTTCTATGCTCAATCGTCCGAACGCGCTGCTGATTGTCAATCCCCAGAATTCCGATCAGGGTGTTTTACTTCCTCAACTTTCCAGCCCACAACGTGTGTCGATGAAACCGTCCTCTCCCACCGAAGATGGATTGATCGTCTTTGATGTCAATGAGCAATCATACTTCTTCTGGAGCAACGGGAGCTGGGTAAAGATCAGGGTGGATCGCCAGAATCGCTTCTATAGCATCGACCCAGCCAACTTTCAGGAACTGAAGCCCAACGATGAGATCCGGCATAACAACATGGTGATCTTCGAGTCCGACAACTCTTTTATTACAACGAGCCGCGCTAACAGCGGGCAAGAGGTCGTAGCACCCATCAACCTGCCACACGGCTCACTGGTGAATGAGATCACGATCTACTATATGGATAATGCTGCAAAGGATCTGACCGTTGCTGTATTCCGAAAGCCTTTTTCGGGTGCCGCCGAAGAGATCACCAGATGGACGTCCTCCGGCGCCTCTGCGACAATCAGCAGTCAATCGCTTACAGACTTCGCGGGAAAGGAAACAATAGACCTCGAGAAGTACACTTACCGGGTGATTGTCAAATTTAACCAGGGCGATGAGGGTGTGGTCTCTCCGGACGAGGCCAGCCAACGTCTTTACGGCATCAGAATAAAATACCAGGAATGATGAGGATGTCTACTCTGCTATCCGGGCTTTTTTTCGTTGTCCTCTTGTCGGGCAATGACGCGCATTGCCAGATCATTAATCATTCAAACATCTACATCAACGGCGTCGATATCCATGTCGACGGCGAAATCAGGAACGAAGGACGGTTGCGCAACAATGGGGCAGTCGCGCTGACGGGCGATTGGGAAAGCAAAGGAGAATATAATGGCGACGGGATCGTCAAACTGATCGGCGCAACTCCGCAGAAATTATCGCATTATGAACAGAGCATCCACACCCTGGTGGTGGATGGCTGGGGAACAAAGTATATAAAGGGAACAACCAACGTTCAGGCCGCACTGTATTTGCAGAACGGCATCGTCCAGGTATCTGCTGATGATGTACTGAATCTCGAAGATAACGTCACTATTTCAGGAGGATCGTCGCACAGCTATGTCGACGGGGCTCTGACCGTGCAGGGAACGGGCTACAAATTCTTCCCGATCGGAAAGCGCGGGACATATGCGCCCGTTGAATTTACGAACGTTAAAGGAGAAGACCCTCAATTTTCCGTTGAGGTGTTCGAAGATGCTCCTCTGATTTCTATCGAAGATGTAATAGTAAGGGATGCTCTTTACTGGCAACGCAAGGACAAGCGCGGAACGTTTTATTCGTCCCCGATAGCGATCGACTATGATGCCAGATATTTTGAAAACGCCGACGACATCATCCTGGTGACAGGCACCGGTTGGGATGATCGGTTCTTTCCGGTCAGGGATGTATCGCATTCCACAGAAACCGACAAGATCACCACACAGGTGCCAGTCTCCGCGCCCATCATCCTGCTGGGTGAATACTCAGAGGAATGGACACAAGCGGATTTCTATTTTTCAACAGCGCTCTCCCCCAACGCATCCCATTCACAAAATACGACCGTAAAAATTCACGGCGAACGCCTGGCTTCCGATGGATTCAATTTCCAGGTATTCGACAGATGGGGCGCCGTTGTGTTTGAAACCGTTTCACTGGAAGCAATGTCCTCCAACGGTTGGGATGGACGCTCCTTAAAAGGAACGCAGCTGACCACCGGTACATATCCTTATAGAATATCGGCGCGGGAAAAAACCGGATTGAAGTTTGAAAAGAAAGGGGTCATCACCATTGTAAACTGATGAAAACATTTATTTACATATTGGCCCTGAACGTTGCAGCATTTGACTTTGCGCTGGGACAGGATCCCGTGTTCTCACAGTTCTATACAAGCTCGCTGTATCTGAACCCGGCGCTGGCAGGATTAGAGAAGGATGTCGTCCTTGGCATGAACTACCGCAGTCAGTGGGCCGGCGTCAACCTGCCATTCCGCTCCTTTCAGTTCAGCGCCATTCACCCTATCCTTCAGCGGGGAGTCCGCGACAAGCACCTAGGTGGATTTGGCGCGTCTCTGTTCTCCGACGAGGCAGGACCGAACCGGGAGATCGTATCGCAGGGATTTTCCGTAGCTTCCAGCTATAACTTCCACCTCGACAGATCGGGGAACCATCTCATCTCCACAGCACTTCAGTTCGGCGTGCTGCAACGGCAGATCAACATGGATGCGCTGCAATGGTCGTCCCAATATTCCGCATTGATTGGATATGATCCCTCCCTGCCCGGCGAAAGCCTCATCTCTGAACGAGCCACAAGTCCCGTAATAAACGCAGGTCTCATGTGGAGGATGGTAATTGACGATCGCTTCAAGCCGGTGAAGATCTTCTACCATGGTTTTGCACTCTCGAATATGAACAGACCCAAAGGTTTTTTTGTGGATGGAAAAGACGCTCCGTCCCTGCTCTTTAAAAGTCACGGCGGATACCTGCATCATTTCGCAAATGGGTTTGAAGTGTCACCGAACTACTTGATCCAGCACCAGAACAAGACGCAGATCAACATCGGGAGTTACGCAGCCTACACACTGCCAGCCGTCACCTCGAGATCCGTCACCGACATCAAAGTAAGTCTCGGGATGTGGTATCGGATCGATGACAGCTACATAGTTACAACGGGGCTGAGTACCTCCACCTGGAATGCGGGTTTCAGCTATGATGCCAATTCCTCATCGCTCGAAAGGAGCTTTCAGGGCGCCAATGCATTCGAAGTTTCATTTTCCTACAGGATAAGCATCACCAAACAAGTGAAGAAATTTTCAACTCCTTTGATTTAAAAAAAACACTGCGGCAATGGACACTGCTTCCGGCAGCGTACGAATTTGCTCAGGAACTTACACATTTGAATAAAACCGGTTGAGATTGGTACTCCGGAAAACTTATGAGAGCTCACGCCTTAACGATCGCATTCTTTCTCCTGACATATGCAGCTGCATGGGGCCAGGACGACGTGCGATACCATAAGTTTGTCGCGGAGGGGAATCGATATTTCCAGGAACAGCAGTACCACCTCGCCATCCAGTATTACAGGGACGCACTATCGCTAAACCTCAATGACGCCGCGGTTGATTACAGGCTCGCCGAATCCTACAGAAATACCTTCAACTATGCTGAAGCCGAGGCCTATTATCTAAAAGTGCTTTACACCGGCCAGAGCGCTTTCCCACTCTCGCTTTACTATTACGCCCTCATGTTGAAGCTCAACGGAAACATCTCCGAAGCGATAGAGCGGTTTGACGAGTTTACGAGCTTACACGAGGGGAAAAATGAATTCAAGAACTTTGTCGAGCAGGCAATCATTGAAAAAGCAGGGTGCGAGATCGCACAACAGGAGCTGACTTCTCCCGTTGCGTTGAAACCCAGACTTCTGACTGGCGAAATCAACAGTGCTTTCAATGACTTCGCCCCGGCTTTCCGCGATGCAAACACGCTTGTCGTGACAAGCAGTCGCATCAGTTCAAACCGCAAACTGATAGATGAACGCAATGGGGAGGCCTTCAGCGATAATTATTACTTCCGGAAGAATGGCGATGTATGGGAAGATAAAACACGGCCGGAGTTCTCCGTAACGAATTCCCTTTATCACGATGGCAGCGGAAGCTTTACAAAAAAAAGGTGACGAGTATTTTTTCACCGTCTGCGAGGATCGATGTCAGATCTACGAAACCCATCTCGCAGACAGACGGTGGACTAAACCCGTGGCCCTGAATGAAATGATCAACCCGCCGGGATATGAGTCAAAACAACCCGCTATCTCACCAGGCGGTGATACTTTGTATTTCGCTTCAACTCGTGCAGGTGGTTTCGGCTTGTTCGATATCTGGATCAGCGTCGACAAAGGCAACAACAAGTGGACGCAGCCTGTCAATGCAGGAAGTATCATCAATACCAAAGCTAATGACATCGCCCCTGCAGTCAGTGAACTTTCATCTGTTCTGTTTTTCGCTTCAGACGGTCACCCGGGTTTCGGAGGCTTCGACCTTTTTGTGGCGAAGGTAAGGTCATCGGGCGATACCGTTCTTTATAATCTTAATGCTCCGTTCAACTCCGCAAAGGACGACTGCTTCCTGACCTTTCATGATCAGAGCATGTTGTGGAGCAGTAATCGGGATGGTGGCAAGGGTGGTTTCGACATCTACGCTGCAGACAACATCCCGGCAATTGCGCTTGTGTCCAGGTTGAGCGCGAAAAACCGCAATGACAGCCGCATGGTTACGCTGACCTCGCGCACCGCCA
>CBFGXV010000162.1:0-6271 GCA_965652755.1 uncultured Chryseosolibacter sp.
GCAGTCTTTTTAGAAGACTTCTTTGCTGCTTTCTTCGCTGATTTTGCCATAGCGTTTTTAATTTTAGTTTAAATTTTATTAAACGATACGAAAAGTTATAACATTTTTTTTATTCACAAAAATTTTTCGTGAAAAATTTTTTTGATTAAGATTTTTTTTGGAGGGACGCTTGAAGGTCGGACTTCAACTTTTCATCGTATGACATTGACTTCCGGATGTAAACGGATGTCAAATTTTTCTCTTACGCTCGATTGAATATCCATCGCGAGCTCCCAGATCTTTCCTCCTTCACCGTCTCCGTAGTTCACCAATACGAGGGCTTGATGTTTATGAACTCCTATGTTACCGAGGGTTTTACCCTTCCATCCGCATTGCTCGATGAGCCACGCCGCCGGGATCTTGACAAGATCATTCTCTCCGGGAAAAGAGGGAATCGCCGGATAATTTCTTTTCAGCGTCTCGAAAAAATCGCGATCGACGGAAGGATTCTTGAAGAAACTTCCGGCATTTCCGATCACTTCCGGGTCAGGGAGTTTCCTGGAACGGATCTCGATCACAGCGTCGCTGATCGCCCCGATGGTCACATCCTGAACACTTTTCTCACTCAGCACTTCTTTTATGGCGCCGTAACTCGTGTTCAGACGATGGTTGCGTTTCGTTAGACTTAAAGTAATACTTGAGATGAAATACTGATCTTTCAGTTGTTGTTTGAAAATACTTTCGCGGTAGCCAAAGGCGCACTCGTGCCTGTCGAATACTCTGACAGCCCCGCTTTTGACTTCTATCGCTTCTACATTGTGGATAACTTCGCCGATCTCCACGCCATACGCACCGATGTTCTGCATCGGGGCGGCACCAACTGTTCCGGGGATCAGCGAAAGATTCTCAACGCCACCAAAGTTTCTCCCCACGCAATACTGCACAAACCGGTGCCAGTTCTCTCCCGATCCGACTTTGAGATGAATGCTCTTGTCGTCTTCCCACACGGTTGAGATCCCGCTGATCTCGTTCTTCAACACCACTCCTTCAAAGTCACCGGTGAGCAGAATATTGCTTCCTCCGCCGAGGATTAGGTGGCGATGATTCCGGAAGAGGTCGGTCTTAAAGACCTCACGCGCTTCTTCCACAGTCCGGACGGTTATCAAATGGCGCGCGCGGGCATGGATATGGAATGTGTTGAATGGAAAGAGGTCTACGTTGTCTTTTATCTCAATCATAATGTATCAATGGGCGCCTAAAGGTCTTAAAAAATGTTGATAGTATAAGGCCGCGGATCGACGCGCCGCGCTCATGAACATCCGGCGGCGCGTCTTAAATGCTGCTGATGGTTTGCCAATAGCCCCATCGTTCCAGGATCGAGGTCAGCTGTCTTGCGCATCCGCCACGACATCTTCCGCTGTTCACCCGCCCTGGACTTCCACATGATCATGTCTGCCGCGTGCCTTTGATTCTTTCGACTTCCCGTTCGCTAATAGTTTGAAGGTCATTAAACGGCCGATATTCTGTTATTTTTATTACCTTTTAAGCAGGTTGTCCGCCAAAATCAGAATGAATTCACCCATAAAAATAATTGAATGTCCCCGTGATGCGATGCAGGGGATTGTGCCGCTCATTCCGACGTCAACGAAAATTGAATACATCAACCAACTTCTTCGGATTGGTTTTGACACCATCGACTTCGGAAGTTTTGTTTCGCCAAAGGCGAACCCGAAGATGGCAAACACAGCGCAGGTACTCGAAGGTCTTGATCTGACGGCCGCAAAGTCGAAGCTACTGACCATCGTCGCCAATCAGCGCGGCGCGGAGGAAGCTTGCCGCCACGGCGCCATAACATACCTCGGGTTTCCGCTTTCTATCTCGGAAACATTTCAGATACGCAACACAAACAAATCAATTTCACAAGCTCTGAATACACTTGAGGAGATCAAGAACGAATGTATCAAAAACAAAAAACAGCTTGTGACCTATATCAGCATGGGGTTCGGTAATCCTTATGGAGATCCCTATGAGGAAGACCTCGTGGGACAGTTTGTCGATATTCTTATGACGCTCGGCTCCGACGTGATCTCGCTTGCGGATACCATCGGCGTAGCCGAAGCCTCGCAGATCCGGTCATTGTTCATGAAAGTGTCCGAAAAATTCCCACAGGCGGAGATTGGTGTGCATCTGCATGCGACCGCGGATCGTGCTAAGGAAAAGATTGACGCCGCCTGGCGCGGAGGGTGCCGCAGATTCGACGGAGCGCTGCGCGGCTTCGGTGGTTGTCCGATGGCCAAGGATGAGCTTGTCGGCAACATAGCGACCGAGACGATCGTCGCGCACCTGCGCGAAAAAGGCGAGCAGCTCCATATCGATGAAAAGTCATTCTCAGAGGCGATGCTGGTCGCTGACAGGGTGTTCGGCAGGCGGTAAGATGGCAGAATTTTAGTCGCGGGGGCCGTTGACTCAGCCTTGCGCACAATGTCCTACCACTTCGTCAGTTTATAGATCTTTCCAGGCAGGGAAGCAATCATTCCTTTGAATTCCAGCGTCAATAAAAGCGATGCCAGCTTTCCGATGGGAAGATTTGTTTTCCAGCTAATCTCATCAATCATCAGTTGTTTGTTGTTGTTCAGGAGGGTTTGTAAGATCAATTGTTCATCGGCCGAAAATCCTTCAAGCGATGGCGTTTCTTTTTTCGCTGGTTTGGTGCCTGCATCCCAATTCATGATGTATTCGAGGTCGCGGACGGAAGTCAGCAGGTGCGCGCGGTTGGATTTTATCAGGTTGTTGCATCCGGCGGAATGGCTTTGTTTGATATTTCCAGGCATGGCAAATACGTCCTTGTTGTAACTGTTCGCGATATCCGCGGTAATAAGCGCGCCTCCTTTTTCGGCAGTCTCAACAATGATCACGGCATCAGAAAGGGCGGCAACGATGCGGTTCCGCGCCGGAAAGTTATGCGCGTCCGGTTGCGTTCCGAAGGGATGCTCGGTCAAAAGTCCTCCGTGCTCCATCATTTTAGCGGCCACTTCACGATGAGATGATGGGTAGATGACGTCCATACCACTGCCCATCACGCCCACAGTGGGCAGGTTGCTTTTCACTGCCACCTTGTGCGCATGAATATCGATACCATAAGCCAATCCGCTGACGACGAGTGCATCGTGCGGCACCAGATCCCTGACAAGATTTTCGACGCACTCTTTTCCATAGGACGTGGCTTTCCTTGTTCCGACTATTGCCACCGTTTTGAGATTTTCCAGATCCATGTTTCCTTTTGCATACAGAAGGGTCGGCGCATCGTTGACCTGCCTCAATCTTGACGGATAATTTGCGTCTGTAAAAAACAAAAGGTCAACTTTTTCTTTTTCTGCAAGCCGGATTTCTTTTTCAGCATTACTAAATGGCTTGCCCAGCGTGATGGCTTCAGCTGTGACCAACCCGACGCCGGGGATCTTTTGTAATTTACCTTTTGGAAGTTTGAATACTCTTTCGGCGGAGCCGCAATAGCTTATCAATTGTCTGATGAGGTAGTCACCAACTCCTGGAATGAAGTGCAAAGCAAGCAGTGAGAGACGGTTTTGGTCCATCTGCATCGGTTGAGGGTCTTGGATCAGTCAACAGTTCGCGATGACGGCCTCACAAGAGATTGTCATCGTACCTGCCCGTCCTGCTGCGCAATTTTCATTGACAAGCATCGGCAGGAGTACTCTAAATTATGAATTTCTGGAATAAGATCCGCAGTCTTATATTGTGATATGGCCTGATCTGTGGAAAACGGAAGGACCAGGATATTTCTAATTCATTTTCTCGCGGAGCTCGACAAGGAATTTGCGGACGTTGCGAAGGGAGTCAAGCATTTCCATTTTATCTTTCACTGCCTGCGAATCGTTTCGCAGCATTTCCTTGGCACCCTGCAGCGTAAAACCTTTTTCTTTTACCAGGTGGTAGATCGTGCGAACATTATCGATGTCCTCTTTGGTGAACTGTCTGTTGCCTTTGCGGTTTTTTTTTGGCTTGATGATATCGAACTCGGACTCCCAGAAACGGATAAGAGATGGGGCGACTGTAAATATTTCTGCTACCTCTCCGATGGAGTAGTAAAGCTTTTCGATTTCTTTTTCCTTATACGCCATGTTACTGTCCAAGATAAGTAATTAAACCATTATCGTCAATCCGAATTTCGGATTCAGGAAAATCTTTTTTGGAGAGATCTCGAATGATTTTGATAACGGATTTTGCAGGGTCTATTTGCACGCCGGTAACATGCGACTGCACTGTAGGAGTGATTTCGCCGTGAATAAATTCTCCGGACGAGGTGGTAAATACTTTTACGATGGGAGCTAACCCGTTGATTCCCGCGACGTTGATTCCTTTGAACGTGCAGAAGTTGCCCAGGCTATACGCGATCAGTCTCTTCTTGTATACCTCGATGCCGCGCGTTACATGAGGGCCGTGTCCGAAAATAATATCAGCGCCCGCATCGATCATGGTATGCGAAAACTCGTATACGTCACCGCGGTCTTCACCGAAATACATTTCGTGTGCGCGGGGCACATTTTGAAATTTCGCCCCTTCAGCGCCGCCATGGAACGACACTATTAATATATCTACAAGTGAATCCAGTTCGCGGACGATAGCCTGGGCACCTGCGAGGTCGTTGATCGGAACACAATTGGTATTCGGGGCGAATGCCGCCAGGCCGTAACGAATGCTGTCTTTTACCAGTATCGCAGTTTTCATGGAGATCTGCCCTGCGTGAAGGATGCCTGCGTTCAGCAGTGCGTTCATTGTCGTATCGCGCCCCTCATCGCCCATATCGCCGGCGTGATTGTTCGCGAGACTCATCATATCGAAACCGGCATCAACCAGGTTCTTTACATAATGCACGGGAGTGCGGAATGCGTAACAAACTTTCGGATCCTTGCATTTTTTTGGCGTGCCGCCCTCGTTGAGCAACGTGCCTTCCAGATTTCCGAAAGTCACATCTGCGTTTTTCAGCACGTCAGCCACCCCGCGCATCAGGAAATCTCCGTCGCCCGCTGGCAACCTGTCTTCCGGATAGTTCGTGCCCATCATGATGTCGCCAACGCCGATGATCGACACGGTATCCTTTCTTCTTGTACGGGAGGAATCAGAAGTGAAGGTGTTCAGGCTTGGTAAAACAGAATCTGCCGCGGCTTGCCCGGCAGGTCTGATCTGCCCGTTGGAGGACAGAAACGACAAACAGCACCATACAACAAACAAGAATCGCATGAGGGAGATTAAAAATCAGGACTGCAAAGAAAAGCAGATTTCAGAATAATGAAAATTAATTTTTAGTCCAGCGGCTCCCGGTATTTGCTACCTTCCTCCACCAGTTTTTCATACTCCTTGTTGCTGAGATCGCGTTGGAAAAAATTTATCGGATTGATTTGCAGCCCTTTGTAAAGTACCTCGTAGTGAAGGTGAGGTCCACCGGAGAGGCCGGTGCTGCCGACAAAGCCTATGATATCGCCGCGTTTTATTCTTTGACCACGTGCAACATTAAACCTGGCGAGATGTGCATACCGCGTTTCGTAGCCAAAGCTGTGATCAATGAAGATCACATTTCCAAAACTTCCCGAGAAGTACGCAGTCTTTATCACGCCATCGCCGGTTGCATACACTGGTGTGCCGGTATCCGCGGTGAAATCCAGTCCCTTGTGATCGCGCACGTATCCGAGGAGCGGGTGCAAGCGCTCGCCGAAAGTAGAATGCAGGTGCGTGAGAGTCTTATTACTAACGGGTTGGATAGCAGGCCGCGCCGCCCACATCATGCTCTTCTGTTCAAACATGCTGGCAATTTCATCATAGGACTGAAGCTCGACATCCAATTGATGTTTCAACCTTTCCACCACGAGATACTCCTTTAATACAAGGGGGTATTCCTCCAGTTTTTTCGCGTCTATCTTCTCACTGCCACCGATACCTGCTTCGCGAATATTTGAATCGAGTGGTTCGGAGTCGAGGATCACCCGGTAATTGTTGTCTCCTTTTTCAATGAGTGTCCCGAGTTTTGCATTCGTATCTGCGATCCTGTCGTGCAGGATGTCCCATTCGATTTGAAGTTTTTGATTTTCTTCAACAAGAAGCATCTCGTCTATTGACGAGACATACTTAATTACACAGCTGTAACCGCCAATGGCCAGAGCAAGTGACAGCGTTAAAAAAATCAGCGCGCGGTTTCGCAGCACCTTGCCTGTTACGAAATGAGGCTCGTATTTACACGTTGTCGCGTTATACCGGAACCGTGAAGCCATTAATCGAG
>CBFGXV010000163.1:0-6228 GCA_965652755.1 uncultured Chryseosolibacter sp.
GACGTGCGGCAAACAGCAACGGATTTTTCATATCTGAGGATCCAAAGCTGTAGAACTTTTCGATCTGGGTAGGCAGCCCCTGTGCGTCGTATACCGGTAGCGTTGGCGGGGCCGATGCCGCTGCTGATAACAGGGCTGTCCCCCGATATCCGTTATTGACTGGCACCGACTGCGTTTGTTTGCGCGACAGGTTCAGGTTGACAGCAATCTTGAGCCACTTGTTCACCTCATGGTCGAGATTCAAACGAAGCGAGCCGCGTTTCACACCTGAATTTATGAGGATGCCATCCTGCGCAAAATAGTTTCCTGACAGGGAGTAGCGGGTCTGCTCGCCGCTGCCGGAAAAGGAGATCGTATGATCCTGGATGGGAGCGGACCGCAGCACCACATCCTGCCAGTCAGTTCCCGGATTTTCGACTTCGTCAAGATTAAAGAAAGCGGGTTGCCCTCCGTTCCTCAGCCATTCGTTGGCGATAATGGCATATTCCTTCGCGTTGAGCAGATCATACCTTTTGGTTTCTTCCTGAATCCCATAGTAACTATTCAATTCTATCCGGCTCTTTTGTCCGGCTTTCCCTCTCTTGGTTGTGATGATCACCACGCCGTTGGCACCGCGTGCGCCATAGATGGCTGTAGCGGATGCGTCCTTGAGAATGTCGATCATTTCGATATCGTTGGGGTTGAGAAACTCCACACCTCCCGTGATCGGAAAACCGTCAACGACATACAGAGGCTGATTGTCACCGATCATCGAATTACCGCCGCGGATGCGCACTTCAATGCGTCCACCCGGCTGTCCGGAATTCTGTGTTACCTGCACGCCGGCAGCCCGGGCCTTTAACGCCTGCTCTACATTATAAACAGGAACAGCTTGCAACTCTTCCGCCTTTACCTGCACAACCGATCCCGTGATATCCCTCTTTTCCATTTCACCGTAACCTACGACAACAACTTCTTCGAGTGTCTTTGTGTCGGGAATCATTGAAATATCAAGAGATGTTCTGGAACCTACAACAACTTCCTGAGTCTCATATCCGATGAATGAAAATACAAGCACTGCATCTTCGGCCGGAACCTGGAGGGAATAATTACCATTGAAATCAGAAGTAGTGCCTTGTGTTGTTCCCTTCACCAGGACATTGACACCGGGCAGCGGTTCATTTTCTTCATTGGTAATATTTCCGCTGATCAGACGTTCCTGAATCTCTTCCGCAGACATTCGCAGGCTTTTCACGAGCAAGCCCATTGTTTCCTTCGTGAGAATGATCTGGTTGCCCTCAGCTTCAAAGCGGATGTGTCGCGGTCCGAGTATCTGCTCCAGTATATCGGCGAGACGCTCGTCGCTGGCCGTGAGTTGAATCCGTTCACGGGCAGAGATCAGATTCGAATGATAAAGGAATTTAACATCGGCAACGCGTTCGATCCGCGTCAGCGCGCTGCGAAGGGTCACATTCTCCAGATCCACGGTTACCCGTTTATCCAGGATCTGGGCAGTGAGCTCATCGGCCTGCGCAAGGCTGATGGCAGTGACTGCCAGGATCAGATTTAGCAGGGAAACTCTCATGATGAACAGCAATTGTGCATGAGCTTGTCGTTCTTTTTTCATACTTTGGGTTAGGTTTGTCTTAATGTTAGTTACGGGACAGCCACACCCTCGTCTGTTCAGACAGGGTGCTTCTTAAGCCGGTGGTGTTGCAGCATCACCGGTTCTTTTTTCTGTTAGATAAAGTTTGTCATAGGCATTACGGGGTTTGATTTACAATTTCCTCGCGACATCCTTTGCCGTAGATTATTATATGCGAGTCCATGATCTCGTAGCTTGCATTGATACCCCGGCAGATCAGCTTCAACTTGTCATACAAAGCGACATCATCCAGCGATGCATTGAGATAACAACTGGCGAGCGCCTGCTCATCGAATACGATCTCTACTCCATAAGCTTCTTCTATCGCCTCAAATACCTCCCCGATCGGCGCATCGGCAAATTCAAAGTTCTGCCGCGCTGGTGGCATGAGCACAGCCGGATTTTCCACAAGCGATTTCGTCATCTTCATGGGATCTTTTTCATAGACAACCTGTTGGTTGGGCATCAGTACCACGCCCTCGACTATTTTGTCCGCGGCTTTTGGAACGTTACCCCGTTCCCCCGCCACAAAAACGGATACCTTGCCAGTCTTCACCTGTACTACAACATTGTCCTCCTCGTCGAGATTTCTCACGGTAAAACTTGTACCGAGAACCCTTGTAATGATCTCGCCGGAATGCACGAGGAACGGTCTCTGAGGATCGCGCGTCACTTCGAAAAAAGCCTGGCCTGTCAGCCTGACCTCCCGCAAATCCTGAGCGAATACTTCCGGATACTCGAGAACACTCTGCGGCTGCATAATAATGGAGGAGCCGTCGCTCAACACAATCGTATTTGGAGACTCTGCATTGTTTACATGCCGGACAAACTGAGCTTCGGCGGATTCGCTTTTCAGTTCAGGGCGCTCTTCTCGCTTATTATCCCGGTTAACGTACCATGCAAAAGACAGGCAGATGACAACAATTGCAGCGCGAGTATACCAGTGTTTCCATGTGGATATTCCCTGCGACGAGGCTTTAAGCCCGGAGGTCAAGCGGATCTTCTGCCAGATCTCACCCTGTTTTGTCTCCCGGGGCAGAAACTCATCGTCAGCCAGGACAGCCAGCACAAGACACCGCGCCTCTGCCACTAATTCACGCTTCTCCGGATAATCGTCAAGCCAGCGCCTCCAGAACGCATCGAGCTGCGGATAGCGGTCCGGATATTTCACCCACCTGAGAAAGTCGTCATCACAAGCAAGGTCCTCTGCCGTATGGGTCAGATATCGGTTCATGTGCCGCAGAATTGAAATTTCTTCAAACGTTATATTGCCTGAAAGCAACGATTGCGCTTTTTAACTCACTTTTTCCCATTTTTTTTTCGCGCTGCCCAAGTTCAGCGATCGGCGGGCCGACCTGGAGGAAATTAAAGCACTGACCAATCAAAGGTTTGACGCCTTCAGGCGAAGAGCGGCCAGCATATAAGCAGAAACTTTGAGAAATTTTTTAGTTGCGACAGGCCGCGCTGAACGAGATTCCTCGCGGACTGTTCATTAACGTTGAGAATGCCACCAATTTCCTCGAATGAAAGCTCGTCGTAGAACCTGAGGATCATCGCTTCGTACTGCCGGGGGGAAAGGTCTCCCAATAATTTTTTTAAGTGGCTCACCCGACTGAGCTGTATCTCCTTTTCTATTATGAATTGCTCCTCACAGGCTACGTATGGCTGGAGATAATCCGGCACGGTATCAGCATGTGAAAGTGCCTTCTTGAGGTGGTTGTCATTACGCACAAGCCGGCGTCGCAATGCACGGTAAAGATAAAAGCGGACTGAACTCGTCTGCCCGAGATTTTTATGAAAGCGCCAAAGGTCCACAAACAAATCGTGAATCCCGTCTTCCAAAGATTTTTCGTCTGCAGAAATTTTTCTTCCGTAATTATAAAGCAGTTTGAAATAACGGTTGTAGATCCACTCAAAGGAGTCCGCGTGCCCTTTTCGGAGCCCGTCCCAGAATCGCAACTCGATATCTTCAATACCATTTGACATTCGGCGTGAAAGTAATCAAAACTTATTGCTTAAATCAATCCCGCACGCCAGCGAAACTATTGCCCGATCAAATATTTTCCTCCAGGCCTGAGAATGTGGAATTTTTCCTGTAACGGTCTGGATAAGCGCAACTTTACTTCATCGGGATATCCCTTGGCCCAGAAGCGGTACTTGTCTCCCTCTCCAAATGCAATGGTGCTGTGGTGTTGTGGAAAAATATATTTAGGATCAAGTTTATTGATGAGTATTACAGAGCGGTCGATATACATGTTGTGTTCCGTGGGCGAGAAAAACAGCACATCGATATCTTTAAGGAAAAGATGGTCTTCCAGGAGATATGTATCTCCCGGTTGCAGGAAGCGCTTGCCTGCGATGGTAAATACATACCCGCAATCCTGCAGATTCGCCTCATAGTAAATAGCGAAGTTTGCATTGCCATGAATAGCGCGGATGACCTCTACATTTACTCCCTTCACGTTCAATGATTCCCTGGGTCTGGCGACGACGATCCTCGAGTCGGGGATCTTTAATTTCCGGGCCACCGGCAGACAACTCTCCGGCATGACAAAGATGCACGACGATTTCTCAAGCAGTATTTTGGACGTGGACTCATTAAAATGATCACCATGCGCATGTGTTACGAATGAAATATCCACCTCGGGTGCGATTTCCTCCGGCGTGATCGGCGATGGCGCCAGTCGGAGACCGTTTTCCAGGTAGAGGTCGGTTGTGACGACCAGGTCGCCCGACTTGATGATCCAGCTGTTGTGTCCTGCCCACCATATTCCTGTGCCCGATGAATGCGCTTTGATGTCCTCGATCATTCGGCCAGTGTTCTGCGCGTATGAAATAACTGGAAAAGTCAGAAGCATCGCAAGCCATATTACTTTACCGACTTGAAGATTACCCCACGGGCATTTTAACGATAAGAAATTTTTCATGTTCATAAAAGAATCGGGCGCCGAATCAAAATACCTAAAAAACGCCGCACAACAGCAAACGAATGCGCGAATATTCAGCTTTTATGCTAAATTTTGGAAACGTAAATTTTCATGAAACAAAAACGCAGGGATTTTATTAAATACGCAGGCCTTACGGGACTTGCAATCACCGGAGGTGGCGCGGGCGCTATTCCCCTGTCAGCGAACCTCTCCAAAAAATCGAATTTTATGACAAGCGATCCGGATACATATTCTCAGCCAATCGACACTACTGCTCAGGGAAACAAGACGTTGATCGGTCCGTACGGAACGCTCGCGGACACCCTGCTCGACCGTCAACCGTCGATGTCCTTCCGCAACAATAAATTCACGGACGTTGCGTCGTGGAGAACACAGGCCAGGCAACGAGCGGTTGATCGTCTCGGCATACCGGACATAAAGATGCCGGAAGTTACGGTGGTGAAACAATACGAATACGACGGTCTTCACGTTGAAGAGCTGAAGTGGTCGTTGCCCTATGGTCGCCCTACCGATGCGTTACTTCTGAAACCCAGCAACGCAAAAGGTCCCTTGCCTGGTATCCTCGCTTTTCATGACCACGGCGGAAACAAATATTTCGGCACAAAGAAAATTACACGCACAGGCGATCAACATCCATTGATGGTTGATCACCAGCAACACTATTACGAGAACCGCGCCTGGGCGAACGAAATCGCCAAACGCGGATACGTCGTGCTTGTCTCCGACGCCTTTCCATTTGCGAGCCGGCGTGTAATGCTTCAGGATGTGCCGGAGCACCTGCGCGAAAATCTGACCGATGCGGATCCTGAAAATCCGAAAAATATTCAGTTATATAACGACTGGGCCGGACGCCACGAACACGTGATGGCCAAATCGCTTTTCAGCGCTGGCACAACCTGGCCCGGGGTCTTTTTTGCGGAGGACAGGGTCGCACTCGACGTGCTCAGCGCCCGCAAAGATGTGGCGGCAGACAGGATCGGCTGTGCGGGGCTTTCCGGCGGAGGTATGCGCACCGTGTTCATGGGCGGTCTTGACCCCCGCATCAAGTGCGCGGTCTGCGTTGGATTTATGACAACGTGGAGAGATTTCGCCCTTACTAAATCGTATACGCATACATGGATGACTTACGTCCCCATGCTGCCAGCCGAGCTCGACTTTCCAGAGGTCCTGGGGTTGCGTGTACCCCTCCCGACGCTTGTGCAAAATGATGAACAGGATCAACTGTACACGATCGGCGAGATGAAAAAGGCGGATAAGATCCTGGGAGACGTGTATAAAAAAGCCGACGCCGCAGACAAATACAAATGTTCCTATTACCCGGGACCACACAAGTTCGACATTGCAATGCAGAACGAAGCATTTGCGTGGTTTGACCGGTGGTTGAAATAACCAGGACCGGAAGAGTTCGCGCAAAGCTCCGTGCGCGTAAAGCCCCGGCAATTGGTGTGAATGAATTCCGGGATATAAAGAAGAGAAGGTCTTCACCGGTCCGCCAGGCAGCAAGGCCGGATCAATTGTCGATTGAAGTGACGGCGGGGTGTTGCAACCGGACGAAGCAGTTTTCCTTAAATGGTTGCTTGTGATGTTAAGTGGTAAACCCGCAAAACTCCCGTTGATCGTCAAGCAATCACGGCATTGCATAGCAATAATATTCCC
>CBFGXV010000164.1:0-6209 GCA_965652755.1 uncultured Chryseosolibacter sp.
GATTTTACAAATGTGAAGATTGTCGCTGGGCTCCTGGGCATTACAGTCTTTACCGGGTTACTGGCGGGAAGCTACCCTGCGCTCTATCTCTCAGGATTTGTTCCCGCGACGGTATTGAAAGGCAATTTTACAGGTGGCGGCTCCGGTAGTTTGTTCAGGAATACGATGGTCGTGATCCAGTTCGCTGTGTCCATTTCATTGATCGTGGGGACCACGATCGTGTATCGACAATTGAAATACATCCAGCAATTGAATCTCGGATACGATAAGGAGAATCTTCTCTATGTGCCAATGACGGGAGAGTTGTGGTCGAAATACGACGCATTGCGTGCCAGTCTCGGTAGCAACCGGCTGACAAGCCAGTACTCCTTTATTTCAGAGCTTCCCACTACTTCGTCCGGTGCAACCATCGGTGTGGAATGGCGAGGCAAAGATCCCAATACCCAACCTCTCTTTTACAACCTCGCGATCGACGAAAACTTCGAAGAGGTCTTTAAGGCTACCATCCTCGAAGGGCATGGCTACGGCGAAAATGCTGCGGCAGACTCGGTTAATATCATTGTAAATGAGATGGCATTGAAGACGATGGACATGTCTCTTGAATCCGCCGTCGGAACAAAGATCACAGTGTGGGGCCGGGAACGGACCATCATCGGTGTGGTGAAGGATTTCAACTTCAAACCAGTTCAGGAGACTATCGGCCCAATGTTCCTGAACCGAAATACATGGGGCGGATATGCTATCGTGCGCACGCTGCCTGCCGAAACCACGAATACCATTGAAGCACTCGGGCAGATCTGTAAAGAGATCAATCCCGCCTACCCCTTTAACTATAACTTTCTAGACCAGGATATCGCAAATTTATACAGTGCGGATCAGCGCCTCGGCAATTTATTTAATGTTTTTGCCGTGCTGGCTATTGTCATATCATGCCTTGGACTTTATGGTTTGTCTGCGTACCTGGCGGAGCGGCGCACGCGCGAGTTGGGAATTCGCAAGGTACTTGGCGCCTCCGGGTTCCAGCTTGTTTACCTGCTATCGGCCACATTCACCCGACCAATCCTCATCGCCACAGCGATTGCAATTCCCCTTGCGTGGTATGGCATGAGTCAGTGGCTGAACGGCTTCGCCTATCACGTCAACATTGATTGGACGATCTTCCTGGTCGCGTTCGTCGCGGCTCTTTTAATCGCGTGGTTGACGGTGAGCTTTGAGTCGATCAAGGCCGCGAGAACTAATCCTGTTAGATCCCTGCGATCCGAATAGGTTTGCAAATCAGACTTCGTGCGATGCCCTGCCTGCAGATTATTTTGACCACGACAAGGCCACAATATTCTCGCCGATGATTTTTCCCTGAGCAGCTCCCGCCTCGTTATCCTGAGCAGTGTGAATGCCACCCAGAAACCTGCTGTATGCACATTCTTCGGCAGTAGCCCAGAGGTTAGGGTAAGTTCGCGTTTGGTATCGGATGTTTTCAAAATCCGGTCGGCGGTTCGAGTAGGTGTTATCCACTAAAGGAAAATTATTTCCAAACACGCTTATCAAGGCGATCGCAGCTGCCGCGGACTGCGTTGCATGACCGGATGAAAATGAGGGAAAGGGAGGTTCGGGCCAGAAAATTGTGTAGTCGGCATCAATGTTTGCCCTGATGTATGCAAATGGTCGCATCGAATGATAGGTGTACTTACATTTCCAGCAACAAATAAAAGAATCAGCAACGGCCATGCCCACTTTCGCATAAGTTTCCGCCGCTGTGAACATATCCGACCCGGCTGTAGTGATAGCAATCGTAGCGAGGTTATATGAATGTCCGGGAGGGGATGCTGTTTGCGTCGGATCATCGGCCCACCATGCCGCGATCCTTTTTTCCTCTGAAGTGAGGGTCTTTCTTTTTATGTAAACGTTCAGGAACAATTTAAAGCATGCAGAGTTTTTTGCTGTGGAAAATGTGACCATTTCAGGTGAGGGCAGGGTGGCGTTCAACGCCACGAAAGTCCGGTTGTTCCCCCAGTAAGGATGTAGCGGAAAAGGTGAAGCTGATTGTCCGAAAAAAGGGGGTGTCCAATAAGCTGCTCCACGTGGGACTTCATATTGTGGGTCGAAATTGTTGAGGTAACCCTCATGCCCGCCATCACTTTTGGCCCATTCAAAAACAGACGCCGCTACGGCTCGGCCATACGCCACGGAGCGCGCGGCAACATCGTCGCTGATGGTATCGGATGCGGCAACATAGATTGACGATTCAAGCCCATTGATGGCGGAAACGATTTCCGCACTGGTGTGTGGATAAAGATTTTTAAGAATATAAGCCTGACCGGCATTCATCGATATTGCCCAATGGTAATCAACACCAGACTCGGGCAGAGGCAAACCGTTAAGCCCGTTCAGCTGACCTGCCAGGCTTCGGTGATTTGAACTTCCGTGCACAATGCTTTCATACATCGTGAGGCCGGCGTAACCCAGAGACCGGGATGTATAAGTGGGTGAGTTCGGAAAGCTGTTGGTGATTGTCAGCAGGGTCATATCGGCCCACCGGGCGGCAAGTCCCTTGTCAGCATCATTGATCGGCCACAGGCCGGGATTTTCATCCTCGGAACATTGCTGCAGCAAAGTCAGGGACAACAAAAAGGCGAGGTATTTGTTTTTCATTTCAGGTCGGGCGCAGGTATTGTATTCATATAGACACACGTTGGTTGACGGTCGTTGGAGTCCGCTTGAATTTTCGTTTGGATCCTTCAGTAATGGAATTTCGAAAATTTGATGTGCAGTACAAGGGATGAAACCCGGTAAACCCAGCGTTTATGTGTGCGCGCGCTGTAATGCTCATTGCCTTGCTCCTGGCGCGTCAGTTTGTAAGGGATTTACTTATGGCGATCGTGATTTTTGGACCTCTTGCCTACATCTTCGCGACGGAATTCCTGCGGAACTTTGTATATGCCACTCATTTCCAATGGCAGGACCCCGTTCTTCCCGTGGCGTACTACATTGCCGTCATAGTGATGCTTTGCGCTTTTCAGGCGCTGATGCTAACCAGAAGCCAGCTGGCGTCGGCGTTAAAGCAGTAGGTGTCTTTTAAAGGGGTGGGTGGTAGTTGGCCCATGGAAGCGGATCTGACGCCTTGCAATAAAAAAGTTCGAAAATGTTTGCGTGTTACATTTAGCCGCTTAACTTTGTGTTACAAAGTACTTTTATGCGTGAGATTTCTATAAAAGAAGTGCCCGGACAGCGGCGCGCAATAACCATGCACTGCACCGGCTCATTTTTTTTATGGATTAACTTTGCATTACAAAGTGCTTTCTGATAATAAAATTTAATAAACCAATATGGAAACCCAACAACAAAGTACCCTTGGCATGCTCGACCGCCTCAACGGATGGATACAGGACTCCATCATGATCAAACTTCTATCTATTGGAATCCTCAGTCTGATCCTGCTCATCCCGGCCTCGATGATCGAAGAGCTAATCTATGAGCGTCAGCAACGATCTGACGAAGCCATGGATGAAGTCGCCGACAAATGGTCGGGCGCACAAACCATCTCCGGCCCTTTTCTTGTCATTCCCTATAGAAAACAGGAAGTGATCGATCTTGGAAAAGAAGGTAAGCAAACCAGAGAGTATGAGGAAAGAGCATTTTTTCTTCCACACAAGCTTGACGTCAAGGGAGACATCAAACCGCAGATCCTGCATCGCGGAATTTTTGACGCTGTTGTATATGAATCGGATCTGCAGCTTAACGCAGCCTTCACAAAGCCTGATTTCAAAGCGTTATCCATATCGGACAACATGGTACTCTGGAACAAAGCCTACATGGTGTTTGGTGTTACAGACCTGCGCGGTATCCAGGATAGTCTGATCTTTACCGCTGGAGGATCACCATTGGCGTCCGAACCTTCAAATGACATTGGCGTTTCTATCAATAGTAATTCAACAGCAGACAGAAGGAGTTACGGCGCCCCGGCCGGCGATGATCCCCTTAACAACAATGGTATCACGGCAAACTTGATTTGGGACAAAGCAGAAGATTTTGCCGGCAACGTGAATATCAGGCTCAACCTGAAAGGAAGCAAAAGACTTGATTTTATCCCGGCAGGCAAGACAACTACTGTGAATCTTGCAGGCAGCTGGAATAATCCGAGCTTCGACGGCGAGTTTTTGCCTGATGTCAGGGAAGTCACCGAGAAAGGTTTTAGTGCCTCCTGGGAGGTGTTGCATTTCAATCGCCCTTTCCCACAACAGTGGATAGAAAATAACCAGGTTTTAAGCGGGGCGGATTTCGGCGTTAAGCTCCTCATACCTGTAGACCAGTATCAGAAGAGCATGCGCACGGCTAAATACGGGATCCTCATCATATTGTTAACTTTTATGGCGCTGTTCCTCGTAGAGATCACGCAAAAGATCAGGATACACCCTTTTCAATACATCCTTATTGGTTCTGCCCTGATCATCTACTACACGTTGCTATTGAGCTTTTCCGAGCATATCGGATATAACCTGGCCTATATCATTTCTTCTGTGGCAACGGTGGCGCTGATCGGCGCCTATTCACGATCGTTTTTCAGCCATGCAAGACTTTCGATCCTGTTTTCTACGTTGCTCGTGGTCTTTTATCTCTTTATCTATGTTATTATCCTGCAACAGGACTTTTCATTGTTAATCGGAAGCGTTGGTTTGTTCATTATCATCGGAACGCTGATGTATTTCTCGAGACAGGTTAGGTGGTACAAAGATACCACGCCAGCACACACCACATAAAAAAAGCAGCAGGCCCGGTCGATCCGGTGCCTGCTGCATTAATCCCGTTGCGTACGATCACACGAGCGATCGCAGTAGAGGATCAAGACATTTTGTCCCGCCTTGTCTTTAAAAAGTCTGCGCTTTCTTTCAGATATTTGAAATCCATTTCTGCGTAATAATTTTTGACCCCTCCTGTTTTTGCTGCGGAAAAGAATTCATTCCAATCTACCACGCCCTTGCCCAGCGGAACCATTTCTTCGCCGTTACCCGACCAGTCGTAGAGGTGCGCGGAAATGAACCGGCCCGGATGTTTCTTGAAGTAGTCCGCGGCCTTGACGCCCATTATAATTACCCATACCTGAAACTGCATTTTGACGAGTTCGGGGTCCATGCGTTCAAGCAGCACATCATAAATGACCTGACCGTCTAGTTTTTCCAACTCCACATTGTGGTTATGAAATACGAGTTGCATGTCCGATTTCCGGGTAAGCTCGGCCAGTTTATTACTTTCGTCAGCCGCTTTTTTCCAGTCGTCAAGGGAGGAGGTTTTCGGCAGGCCAAACGAAGAGATAACCATTTGCGTGAGGCCTAGTTTTTTTGCGAAATCAATTCGTTCCTGACCGTGATCCTTCAGTTCGGAAAATCCATAATGACAGCTGACGCAGCTAAATCCCTCATCATTGATCCTGCTCTTTAGCTCAGTCGCGCTCAGGTTTTGCAGCGCGCCAAAGCCGAATCTCGCATAGCCCGGAGGTGAGCACATTTCGATGCTGTTGTACCCCAGCGCCTTCATTTTTTTCAATGTACCGCTGAAGTCTTTTCCCAACTCATCTTTCATGACCCAGCTTTGGAAACCTATTTGCTTTTGTTTGGCGGGCGTCTTGCCGTGAAGAATTTCGGGGATGAGCAAAGATGCCCCGGCCAGTCCGGTCACGCCGGCTGAAATGAATTTACGTCTGTTGAGCCGATCCATAAGTTTTGATAATAGTGGTGATTTAATGTCTTTGGACAATATAGTAAAAATATTCCCGGCAAATTTCTTATTTACATGGCTGGAAGTATGCCGCAGGGGTATTCCGAATCCGGAAAGTTCTTCCGATAGATTGAAGTGCGTTACACTCGGCGCTTGCAATCGGCAGATCGGATCCTCTGCAAAGGTATCCTTACGTAATAGCTGCCTGGCAGCCAGTGCCTAATCGTGGATGCAATTGAATTTTTTTGTCAGTATAACTACCTTGCTGTATAAAGCAATTATTCTGATGACGCCCCCTCTGTGCAAAGCAAGGCCAATTTTAGCCTTTCTTTGTTTTTTTATTTTCGTGAACGGCGTTTGGGCCCAGGGTAATTATCGAATCCGGCGGATGTCGGCGTGTTCCGAGCCAAAGAAAGCCATTCTTATCTTCAACGGACATCTCCTTCACGCTGCTGTTGCTCGTCGATGATATACGCGATAAAAACGTTCGCGTTGACACG
>CBFGXV010000165.1:0-6199 GCA_965652755.1 uncultured Chryseosolibacter sp.
GGCAAAATCGGCTGTAAGGCGCCAGTCTTTGAAGCTTCAGAACTTCAAGCCCGTATTGAAGACCGTTGATGTTGAAAAGATCAAAGAAGAATTCAAGACCAAAAAGAAGGCTTAAGTCTTTCTGAAAAGATATTTTTGAAAGTCCCGCCCTGTGGGACTTTCTCGTTTTCTGACAATTCTGTCTAATCCCATTAACTTCGCCCCCATGGCAGAGCTTCACCTCATTAACTTTAACGTCAACGGGATCCGGTCAATCATCAAGAAAGATTTTGTCAAGGACATCAGGCTTCTGGCTCCCGATATCCTCTGCCTTCAGGAAACAAAAGCATCTGTAGAAGAGGTACGCTCGGCCCTTGAGCTTCTGCCCGAGTACAAGACGTTCGTCAACTCATGCAAGACGAGGAAGGGATATTCAGGCACAACCATTCTGGCGAAGCGGGAACCCATAAGTGTCGTTTGTGATATGAATGTGGAGGAGCACGATCAGGAAGGCCGGGTGATGGCAGCCGAATTCGACAACTTCTTTCTGGTGACCGTCTACACGCCGAATTCAGGCGAGGGTTTGAAACGGTTGGACTACCGTGAGAAATGGGATGAGGAGTTCCGGAGGTACGTCTTGTCGTTAAGAGAAAAGAAACCCGTGATCATTTGCGGCGACCTCAATGTGGCGCATCAGCCGATCGACATCGCCCGCGCGAAAGAGAACTACAACAGGTCGGCTGGCTACACGCAGCGCGAGATAGACGGGTTCACAAAACTTCTGGAGAGCGGTTTTATCGATACTTTCAGACGCTTCTATCCGGAAGAGGTCAAGTATACTTACTGGAATGTGATGTTCAACTCCCGCGCGCGGAACGTCGGATGGCGCATCGATTACTTCCTGGTCACTGAATCTATCATCGGAAATGTAAAAGACTCCATGATCTACGATCACGTTCTTGGTTCAGACCATTGCCCCGTGGGATTGAAGATCGACATCTGATCATTGTTCGCTTCTTTCGCACCCAACGGCTCCGACTATTCGATAAATTTCAGTGCGTGCAAGGGATCGTCGCCTAGGCGCGCACGATGTCGGCGCCGAGCGACTTCAGTCGCGTATCGATGTTCTGGTAGCCGCGGTCGATCTGGTCGATATTCGAGATCTCACTTTCTCCCTGCGATGACAATGCTGCGATCAGCAACGCCACGCCTGCACGGATATCTGGTGAGGACATCTTGATCCCCCTCAACCGTTGTTTGCGGTCAAGGCCGATCACCGTTGCGCGGTGTGGATCGCAGAGAATGATCTGTGCACCCATGTCGATCAGTTTGTCGACGAAGAACAACCTGCTTTCAAACATCTTCTGGTGAACGAGAACAGTTCCCTTGGCCTGCGTTGCTGTCACCAGGACTATACTCAACAGGTCAGGGGTGAAGCCCGGCCAGGGAGCGTCGGCGACTGTCAGGATCGATCCGTCAATAAAAGACTCTATCTCGTAGCGCTCCTGGGAAGGGATATAAATATCGTCTCCCCGGAATTCCATCTTGATACCGAGCCTTCTGAAGATCTCCGGAATTATTCCCAGCATATCGATCCTGCAATTCTTGATGGTTATCTCGGATTGCGTCATGGCTGCAAGGCCGATGAAGCTCCCGATCTCGATCATGTCAGGAAGCAAAGTGTGTTCTGTTCCCTTCAGTTTAGTAACTCCCTCTATCGTGAGAAGGTTAGACCCGATGCCGCTGATCTTTGCCCCCATGCGGTTGAGCATGAGGCACAATTGCTGGAGGTATGGTTCGCACGCGGCGTTGTAGATGGTGGTTGTTCCTTTTGAAAGCACCGCAGCCATGACGATGTTCGCCGTTCCCGTCACGGATGCCTCATCGAGCAGCATGTAACAGCCGCGCAGCTCGGAGGCGTCGATGGTAAAGAGGTGTTCGGTGGCGTCGAAGTTGAACTTTGCGCCGAGTTTCTGAAAACCGAGGAAGTGAGTGTCGAGTCTGCGCCGTCCGATCTTGTCGCCGCCTGGCTTGGGCATCGTGGCCTTGCCAAAACGGGCGAGGATCGGTCCCAGCAACATCACCGAGCCGCGAAGGGCTGATGCTTTCTTCCGGTATTCTTCGCTCTCGAGAAACGCCGTGTTTACTTCCGATGCTGTAAAGCGGTAGGACTCAGGTCCGAGCTTTTCAACTTTGGATCCGAGGGCGCCAAGCAGTTCGATCAGTTTGTTGACGTCGACAATGTTGGGGATATTGTGTATCGTTACCGCTTCCTCCGTTAACAGGGTTGCGCTCAGGATCTGCAGCGCTTCGTTCTTGGCTCCCTGTGGTATGATCTCTCCCTTTAACTTTTTTCCACCTTTTATTTTAAAAACCATTCCAGATCAGTTGACAGTTGATGAATCAGCGGACAAGGGTTTCCTGGTGCCGCGTTATAATGTTGATTGTTGTAATCGGTAAAAATCTCCGGTGACGCCGGCGCAGCCAGCATTGAAACCGGATCCGTTTTCGCAGCCTATGGATAAATGAGTTTTTATAAGACCGTATTGATCATGAATTGAATTACTGATCTCTGCGTCTGCGGAAGTTTCCTCCTCCGCCGCCGCCCTTGTGGCCTCCTTTGTTGAACTGGCGATGACCGTTTCCGCTTCCGCCCTGATGGCGCGGTTGATGTCTTTCGCCGCCCTGCTGGGGTTTGGTCTTCTTGCGTTCCTTATACAGCTTTTCGAAGAGATTGTCCTCGCGTACTTTTTCGATCGTCATGTCCAGCGCGCCTCCCGACATCTCCTGGATGTCTTTCAGGATTACTGAATCATCGAGCGTTTCCTTGTTCCAGTTGCCGTAGAAAGTCTTCATCAGCTTGCCGAGATAAATGATGGCATCCTGGCGCTCCTGCGGATCTTCCTTCTTCAAGGCTTCTTTCACGAGCTTTTCAATGTTCTTGCCGTAGTGTTTGAAACGCACCTGGCTTTGCGGATAATCCACTCTGTCTGGTTTCTTGAACAGGATCTCTCTGGCGGGTACGGGATAAGGACTGTTGATATCGAGGTTGAAGTCTGCAATGATGTAAAGGTCATCCCAAACACGCTGGGGATTTTCCGGCTGATCTTTGATGGTAGGGGTGAGCTGTTTGATCAGTTCGATGAGCGTATAGGCCAGTTCTGTTCTTTTGTCTTTGTCAGGAACTGTGCGGATGTACTCCACGAGCTTCTGGACGTTACGGCCGTATTCTTTCAGAATAAGATGCGGCCTTTCGGTATTGTATTCTCCTATGGTCATGTATGGGTAATAAATTGTATTTCTAAATGGTGATCGTCAGACTGCCTGCCATTGATGTCGGCTTGTGCGCCGGCCGGGGGTTGGATTTGCACTTCCTGGCTATTAATAGGCTTACTGAGCAAATCTAAGCGTTTATATCATATCCTCCAACCGCTGAAGACGTTAGTTCTCGATGATCCGCAGTTTTGCAAAGCTCAGCAACAAGGTTTTTTCGCCGACCTCATTGAAGTTGATCTTCGCTTTCCGGTCAGCCCCGGTCAGGTCCATGTTCACAACCGTTCCAAAACCGAATTTCGGATGCTCAACCTTCATGCCCGTCTGCAGTACCGAAGTATCGCTCGGGCTGAAATCCGTTGGCGCTTTGTAAGCGATGGATTTCTGTGGCGGTGGCGCCGAAGTGATGTTCTTCTTGATGCCATTGACGAGGTTTTTCGCATACTGACTGGGAGGCGGCGCCGATTCCATGCCACCCGAACGGGTATACAGCTTGATGAAGTTCGTGTCCACATCGTCGAGGAAGCGGCTGGGCTCGCAGTTCTTAAGGCGTCCGAAGCGGTATCTCGTGAGCGCATAGCTGAAGAACAAACGCTTCTGGGCGCGGGTGATCGCAACATAGAACAACCTGCGCTCCTCTTCGAGATCGGCGCGACTGCTCAGCATCATCTGCGAAGGGAAAAGATCTTCCTCGAGACCGCAGATATATACGTACTTGAACTCAAGACCTTTCGCCATGTGAATGGTCATGAGCGTCACCTTGTCGGGATCCTTGTCCTTGTCTTCATCCTGGCCCGTTACAAGTGATACTTCCTGCAGGAACGATCCGAGCGACTTATCTTCACGCTCCCGGTCATCGGTGAATTCCTTGATGGCGTTGAGCAATTCCTGCACGTTCTCGTAACGGCTCAATCCCTCCACCGTTTTGTCCTCGTACAGTTCGCGAAGCAGTCCGGAGGCTTTGGCGATCTCGAACGCCGAATCATAGGCGTCCTTCCTTTCCAGCTCCAGGCTAAACCTTTTGATCATCGCCACGAAATCGCCGATGGGTCCGGCAGCCCTTCCGCCGACAAAGGGAGCGGGGTTCTGCAGGATCTCCCAGATGGAAGTGCCGTGGTCATTGGCGGCAACCACGATCTTGTCAACCGTGCCGTCGCCGATGCCGCGCTTGGGCAGATTGATTATGCGGCGAAAAGAAGCCTCATCCTGTTGATTCAGGGAAAAGCGCAGGTATGCGAGCAGGTCCTTGATCTCCTTGCGCTGGTAGAATGACAGACCGCCGATGACCTTGTATTTGATGTTCATCCGGCGCAACGCTTCCTCTATTGCGCGCGACTGGCTGTTGGTGCGGTACAGGATTACGAAGTCGCTGAACTTGAGCTGGTGCTGCATCTTTTCCTCGAAAATGGAGGAGGCGATCAATCGCCCTTCTTCATTATCGGAAACAGCCTTGATCAGCTCGATCAGGTTCCCCTCTTCATTTGCCGTCCATACGTTCTTCGGGATCTGCGCGCGGTTGCGCTTGATCACAGAGTTCGCCGCATTGACGATATTCTGTGTAGACCTGTAGTTCTGCTCCAGCTTGTAAACCTTGAGGTCCGGATAGTCGCGCTCGAAGTTCAGTATGTTGGTGATGTCGGCGCCGCGGAAAGCGTAAATACTCTGCGCATCATCTCCGACCACACAAATGTTTTGTCTCACGGAGGCGAGCTTGCGGATTATAAAATACTGGCAGAGGTTGGTATCCTGGAACTCATCCACCAGGACATATTGTATCCGGTGCTGATATTTGTTGAGTACTTCAAGATGCTCCTTGAAAAGTTTGTCGGTATTGAAAAGCAGGTCGTCGAAATCCATCGCTCCGGACTTGAAACACCGCAGCGCGTAAGTCTTGTAGATCTTGCCCAGCTCCGGACGCATGTTTGCGGCGTCGTCAGCCATCAGCTCCGCGTTCGCGAGGTAGTCCTGCCATCCGATGAGGCGGTTCTTCGCCGCGGAAATACGATTGTAAACCGGACCGGGCTTATATACATTCTCGTCGAGACCCATTTCCTTCACGATCGACTTGATCAATGATTTCGAATCGTCGACATCGTAAATAGTGAAGTTGCTGGGATATCCGATATGGGGCGCTTCCGACCGAAGGATACGCGCGAACACTGAATGGAAAGTTCCCATCCACAGATTGCGCGCGTCGCTTCCGACCACGGTCTCGATCCGCTCGCGCATTTCCTTCGCCGCCTTGTTCGTGAAGGTCAGCGCCATGATGCTGAAGGGATCGACGTTCTTGCTCTGGATGAGATGTGCGATGCGGAAAGTCAGCACACGCGTCTTTCCCGATCCCGCTCCCGCGATCAGCATGCAAGGCCCTTCCGTATTTACCACCCCTTCCCGCTGAGGCTCATTCAAAGTATCTAGATATTCCATAATGGGATTTACCGACTTTAAGGATCCGCCCGGATCCCTTCTCAATCGCCGGTTAAGTATTCTTTCGTCTAATTAACCTACAATTTTATACAAAAGTATCATTGATTCCGACTGGATTTGGACCGGGATTTCCGGATCTGCCGATCGGGCACCCGTGCGATTTGCTTTCACTGGGCGTACGTATTCATTTGTCAGACAACAGGGTAACATTTGCTCCGGCAGATTAATTTCGTCCGCCACAAGATTTTGCTCCCCTGAAAAAAAATCGCCGTGAAAGATCTTCCGGTGATGGTAATGCCGCATAAAATCGAAGTTTGGCCGTCACCGCGGATCCATCACAGCATGCATTATCCCTGGGCGTTCGTTAATTGTTTTAATTCTGATTAATTTTGTGATGTTTATCCCGACAACTTTAACTGACAATGATCAAAGTAGGAGAGGTTCTGGTTTCAGACGATGTGCGCGACAAGGAATTTGTCTGCAATCTCGAAAAATGCAAAGGCGCATGTTGTGTTGAAGG
>CBFGXV010000166.1:0-6198 GCA_965652755.1 uncultured Chryseosolibacter sp.
CCGGGGATAAAGTATGGGACACAATCATTCACATCATCATCATCACCATCACCATCATTCTGCTGACAAGGAAGACGGCAAAAATATTGTCGTGGCCTTCTGGCTGAACACGTTCTTTGCCGTGCTCGAGATCGCGGGTGGTCTTTACACCAATAGTATGGCAATTCTCTCCGACGCCGTACACGACCTTGGCGACAGCCTTTCACTGGGATTCGCCTACTACTTCCAAAAAAAATCGCGTCAGGAAAAAGACCGGGTCTACACTTACGGTTACCAGCGTTTTTCGCTGCTCGGTGCGTTCATCAATTCGCTCATCCTCATTGTGAGTTCAATTTTTATCATACGCGAATCCGTCACCAGGTTTTTCCAGCCCGAAGTTCCGGACGCGAAAGGCATGGTCGTTCTCGCAATTATCGGCGTGGCTGTGAACGGATATGCGCTTGTCAGGCTACGCCGCGGCAGCAGTATCAATGAAAGGGTTGTTGCACTCCACTTCGTCGAGGATGTGCTTGGATGGTTGGCAGTGCTAGTCGGGAGTATAATCATGGTATTTGTCGATGTACCAGTCCTGGATCCCATTCTCTCACTTTTGATTGCCGGCTACATCCTCTACAATGTGTTTAAAAATCTTAAAGCCACGTTTCGAATTATTTTGCAACGCCGTCCGGAAAATGTGGACGAAGAACTGATCCGGAAAAAAATACTGTCTGTACCGGGAGTCAAGGATCTTCACGACCTTCATTTCTGGACCATGGACGGAGAGTACAATGTGATGACCCTTCACGTGGTTGTCGACCGGGGACGATCGGTAGACCAGCGCGAACAGATCAAGAAAGAGGTCAGGCACAGCTTGCAGCACCTGGAGATCCAACATTCAACCGTGGAAATAGAGTCGGAGGATGAAAACTGCAAGGCAAATCACGAGAACCACAGTTAAGTGGCCCGGCGTCCGATTTTACATCGGCGGAATAAAATCCTCAGTTGCAATCATTAATTTGCTCTTGAATAATCCCCATCATAACCACCCCGGGAAATTATTAAAGAACTTATGATCCCCCGACAACTCTTACTTGTACTGCTCTTGCTCTTTGCTGAAGCAAGTGCGGCAATGCAACAAAACGCCACCTCCTCTACTCTTAACGAAGACTCGATTGTTTATCGCGACGGCTGCACATTCGATGTCATCGGCAAATACCACTCAGAGAACCACTGGGGTCGTTTTCCGGAGCGATATAAGAATACGCTGCGTGAAAACGTCTGGAATCTCGGCCGAAATTCCGCCGGTATCGGAATTCGCTTCCGGACGAACGCCACAACGATCATGGTGCGCTGGACAGTTACGAATGTAACCGATCTGAAGCACATGCCGGCCACGGGTGTCAGGGGTGTTGACCTGTACGCGCTTGAGGATGGAGCATGGCAATATGTGAAAACCGGATTTCCGTCAGCAGCACCGAAAAGCGAGTCAACGTTACTTTCCAAAGGCGATGGCGATTTCAGGGAGTACCTGCTGAACCTGCCCCTTTACGATGGCGTGGTGTCCATTGAGATCGGCGTGAACGAATCCGCCAGGCTCACACGCGCCGAAGACAAATCACTGTTGAACAATAAGCCCGTTGTCTATTATGGAACCAGCATCGCACAGGGCGGATGTGCTTCCAGGCCCGGTCTTGCGTTCACCAATATCCTCGCGCGAAAACTCGACCGCAGCTTTGTGAATTTTGGCTTCAGCGGAAACGGAACTATAGAGACCTCTGTTGGTGAAGCCATGGCGGAAGCCGATGCCGCCCTGTATGTAATAGATTGCAATGCAAATTCCCCGAAGGATATCATCTACGATCGAACAATCGCCCTCGTAAAGTTACTGAAGCAGAAAAGAGCCGCTGTGCCCGTACTGCTTGTTGAAGGTTTCAAGAACGAGAGCTACCATCTGACACCGCTTTCGGGAGTGAATGAGGGCGTGGTTGCCAAACAAAAAGAACTGAAACGGGCCTACGAAGCACTCAGGCAATCGGGAGTCAAGGATCTGTATTACAAAACCGCGGATGGACTGATCGGCGAAGACCACGAAGGTACTGTCGACGGCATTCACCCAAATGATATCGGTATGATGCGCATAGCCGAGTCGTTATATCCGGTATTGAAAAAGATCCTTTGAAGTTTGGAAACTGGAAATCATATCAGGTTGATAATGAATGTAAGAAACGTACTCTTTGTGTTATGCATGTTTAGCCTGGGGTCTTGTGACAGGAACGGGGATGATCGCACTACCTGGTCGGTTTACCGCGGCGATCCCGGCAACTCCGCCTATTCTGCGCTTGACCAGATCAACCGGGAGAACGTGAGACAATTAAAAGTGGCATGGACCTATCACACCGGCGACGCGGATAAAGGCAACCGGTCGGCCATCCAATGCAACCCCATTATTACGAACGGTCTCATGTACGTCACTTCGCCAAAGTTGAAGCTCATGGCCCTGGATCCTGCCACCGGAAAGGAAAAGTGGAGGTTTGATCCCTTTAACGGATCAGAGGCAACTGGCGTGAACCGCGGTGTTACGTTCTGGGGAGACGGCGAAGACAAACGAATATTCTTCTCTGCGGGATCTTTCCTTTACGCGCTTGACGCGGATGACGGAAAACTAATCACGGAATTCGGGAGCGCAGGTAAGATCGATCTGCGCGAAGGGCTGGGAAGAGATCCCGCGAAATTATTTGTTCAGGCATCGTCGCCCGGCGCCATTTACAACGACTTGCTGATACAAGGCACCGCTCTCGGAGAAGGATACGATGCGGCCCCGGGTTTCGTGAGGGCCTACGACGTAAGAACCGGAGATATCGCATGGACCTTTCACACTATTCCGCAACCCGGTCAACCCGGTCATGACACCTGGCCTTCCGAAGCTTATAAGGAGATCGGCGGTGTCAATAGCTGGGCCGGTATGAGTGTCGATCACCAGCGCGGAATGGTATTCGTCCCCACAGGATCTCCTGCATTCGACTTTTACGGCGGGAATCGCAAAGGTCAAAATCTGTATGGCAATTGTCTTCTCGCGCTGGAGGCTTCCACCGGAAAACTTATCTGGTATTATCAACTCGTGCATCACGACCTGTGGGATTATGACCTCCCGGCTCCTCCGAATCTGTTAACCGTGACACATGACGGAAAAAGAATTGACGCGGTGGCGCAGATAACAAAAATGGGCATGGTATTCCTCTTCAACCGGGAGACAGGTCAGCCATTGTTTCCCATCGAGGAAAGGCCCGTGCCTGCCTCTGAGTTGCTCGGAGAAGAAGTCTGGCCAACACAGCCTTTTCCAGTCAAACCCCCACCCTTTTCAAGGCAAACCTTTACGGATCGGGATATAACGGACATTTCTCCGGAGTCGTCCAGGACGGTGTCGGAAAAGATCAAAGGCACGAAATACGGTTCAATCTATATTCCGCCGGATACCCGTGGCGTTGTGCAGTTCCCGGGCACCCGCGGCGGGGGTGAATGGGGTGGCGCGGCAGTCGACCCGGCGAAAGGTATTATGTACGTTAACGCCAATGAGATCCCGTTGCTGATCAGCATGAAACAGATCGAGGTCGATGGCCAGGAAGAGTTTCTTGCCTCGGCCGGCCGACGTGTCTATACTGTCAACGGGTGCCCATCGTGTCACGGCGGCGACCGGGCGGGAACGAACGTTTATCCATCCCTGAAAACACTTTCCGCTATTCGCACAGAAACAGCAGTAAGTGCTGTGCTGAAAAAGGGAAAGGGCCAGATGCCGGCGTTTCCAAATCTTTCAGAAGAAGACATGGACGCCCTGCTTGCGTTTTTGTTTGACAAGACAGATATCAGGAACCCCGCTTTCACCAACGTAAAAAATCCCGCCGCAAAAAAGTATCGTTATGCTCACAGCGGATGGAATGTGCTTACAGATCATGAAGGATATCCCGGTGTGAAGCCGCCATGGGGTACACTGAACGCAATCGATCTGAACAAGGGAGAAATACTTTGGAAGGTGCCTCTGGGGATTTATCCCGAGCTTGTCGAGAAAGGCTTGCCTCCGACCGGAACCCAAAATCTCGGAGGGGCTGCCGCAACAGGGGGCGGTCTTGTGTTCATCGGCGGGACGCGTGATAAAAAATTTCGGGCATTTGATCAGGAGACCGGAGAAATACTATGGGAGTATGACCTGCCTGGCGGGGGCAACGCGACACCCAGTGTCTATCACGTCAATGGGAAACAATATATTGTGATCGCGGCCGGAGGCGGTGGCAGGGTTGGCAGCGAATCAAGCGATGCGTATGTCGCCTTTACCCTGCCGGATTAGTAGCCCCTTCGGTCCCTTCGACAGGCTCAGGGACCTCATACTCCCCAGGTTCACAAGCCCGTCAGTTGCTCAGGACCGACTGCCGCAGTTCTGGAAGTCGGCCGGTAGAATGAAGAATAAAATCCGCGCATGCGAAGGGGCATTGGCCGGGCACTGATATCTTTGGAAAAAAGCCAGTGCGGGCCATGCATGCTTCAGAGGATCACGGGTTAAGCGAAAGTTTTGAGGGGAAGCTTCATTCGATGTTCGACGCCATCGCCGCGCGGATAGTCATCCCGAAAGGCGGCTTTCTGATCCGCGAAGGGGAAATGGAGCGAAACCTCTACCCTCTCCCATCTTTGTATCAAATAATTCACAATGGAAACAGACAATAATACATTGATCGACGAACTGCTGGCGGTAACGGAAGCAGCGACGGAGAAAGCCAGGAAATTAAGGCAATTGCCCGAGAGTCAGCTGAACTTCAAGGAAGATCCGGAGAGGTGGAGTATCCTCGAATGCATTGAACACCTGAACCGGTATGGTGATTATTACCTACCGGAGATTGAAAAGGCGATACTGCACAGCAAGTCAAAAACTTCGTCCCTGACGTTCAAGAGCGGTGTGATCGGAAACTGGTTCGCGAACCTGATGAAGGTAAAAAACGGCAGGGTTGTCAAGATGAGAACTCCGGGCGATAAGAATCCTGCCGGATTAGCATTGACGCCCCTGACGATAGACCGTTTCCTGAAGCAACAGGAAGTGTTAAAAAGCCTGTTAGCAAAGGCACGGTCCGTTGATCTCACCAATACCAAAGTACCGATATCGCTGGCGAAGTTTATGAAGCTTCGTCTCGGGGACACTTTCAGGTTTTTTATCAACCATATCGAGCGACATGTTATCCAGGCCGAAAATGTCCTGCATGGCCACAATCGCGAAACGTCAATCGTGGGTGGTGACTTCTGAGAGTGGCAGGCAATGATTTGATAGTGATGTGCGCGAGAATAGTAATTGCATCACGCACTTAAAGCTCGCAAAGGAAATACATTAAAAGATTGCAGTCCTCGCTGAGTCTATTTCTTTTTCGCGCGCAAAGACGCGGAGGCGCAAAGGGATCGCCAAGATTTTGGTTAGCGCTTACGAGAGGGAACAGCTGGCAAGTTGTTTTTTTTTAGCATCACGCAAAGGCGCAAAGCTCGCAAGAAATGCAATTTAATGCAGTCTCGCGCAGAGGCACAATGTATTTTTGAATGCCTCCAGATATATTGTCAGGCGCCAAGCCTGCCTGCCAAGCTAAAGCTTGCGCGCGGCCTGGCTCGCGAAGAAAATGCAAAAGCAGCAATCCGCTCAGTGCAATAAAGGCTTCACTATTTCCAAAGTTGCTTAAGTCTCGCGGGAAAGCGGTAATGATTCGATAGAGTTCAATAATGATATATTGAGAAGTTCTTGTCTGCGAACCTTGGTGATGAACTGCGAGAGAAAGAAAAGCTCCCTGACCACACACACTTAAGCGAGTTGCGCCTTTCGCATTCCCTTGCGAGCTTTGCGCCTTTGCGTGATGCAACAACAATTTTCGTAACGAGCGAAACCCTCCTCAGCGCACTGCACCGCGCAAACCGCGGCTCTTAAAATTCCCTTTCGCGCGCCTTTGCTCCTCAGCGTCTTTGCACGAGATTATTTTTTTACGCACTTAATCATTCTCCTTCAGTGTCGTAAGGAAGCTCATCAAGTCCCTGATCTGTCTCTTCGTGAGCAGGTATCGCATCGGCGGCATGCTTGAAGGCGCGGCAGTCTGTTTTGCAATGTTCGTTTTGTTGATAACCGTATCCGGTCTGTCCCCGACCTTAAGAACAATTGCATCATTTCTTTCTTGCTGCAGAATACCTGCGACACTGCGTCCG
>CBFGXV010000167.1:0-6198 GCA_965652755.1 uncultured Chryseosolibacter sp.
GAGGCTGTGAAGCTTGCTCCCGACATTGCGATATTTTCTGCCGGTGGTAGCACTTCCCTCGAGTGGGCTCCAAAATTTGCTGAAGCGGGTACGATCGTGATCGATAATTCTTCTGCCTGGCGCATGGATCCGACGAAAAAGCTTGTTGTCCCGGAGATCAATGGTCATGTGCTCACCATCGATGATCGCATCATCGCAAATCCAAACTGTTCCACGATCCAAATGGTTCTGGCGTTGGCGCCCCTGCACGTGAAGTACAGGTTAAAAAGGATTGTTGTGAGTACCTATCAGTCGGTCACCGGAACGGGTAAAGATGCTGTTCAACAAATGATGGATGAACGCAAAGGGATCAATGGACCTAAGGTCTATCCACATCCTATCGACATGAACGCGCTTCCGCACATTGATTCATTCCTCGACAACGGATATACAAAAGAAGAAATGAAAATGGTGAACGAGACCCGGAAGATCATGGGTGATGATTCGATCGGTGTTACGTCGACAACCGTGAGGATCCCGTCCATCGGCGGGCACTCGGAAGCCGTCAACGCTGAGTTCTATGAGGACTTTAACATCAGTGAGGTCCGTTCCATTCTCGCAAGCACTCCGGGTATTATTGTTCAGGACGATCCCAAAAACAATATTTATCCCATGCCCATCCTCTCAAAAGGCCGGGACGAAGTATTTGTGGGCCGCATCCGCCGGGATGATTCACAGCCAAGAACATTGAACATGTGGATCGTGGCCGATAACCTGAGAAAAGGCGCCGCCACCAATGCAGTTCAGATAGCGGAATTCATGCTGGAAAAGAGCCTGGTGTATTGAGCCTGGATATATTAGATTATTCGAAAAAGCCACTCTTCCAAAGTGGCTTTTTCTTTTTTAAGGATTCCCCGACTCCTGATTCCGTTTAAAGCCGGTTCGGTTACATTTATCGACGGAACTGAAACAACTGCAAACTGCTGCTTAAATTTGAGCGTTATATACCAAACAAATTTGGAATCTATGAATATGAAAAAGGTGATTTTGTTCTCATTAACGTTACTGTCCTCGCTTTTCTTTGCCTGCGAGGATGAGAAGAACGCCCGGGTGGAAGTGTGGCTAACCGACGCACCCGGCGATTTTCAGGAAGTAAATGTGGACGTACAGGGTGTCGAAATACATTCAAGTGAAACAGATACTGAAAACGGATGGCGCTCTCTGGATGTAACTCCAACGGTTCACGACCTCCTCAAATTAACAAACGGTAAAGAAACACTCCTCGGCGGTATTGAATTGCCGGGTGGTCGCCTCTCCCAGATCCGTCTGAAACTCGGCGATGATAATACTGTTAAGATTGATGATAAGGTGCTGCCTTTGGCTACCCCCAGCGCGCAGCAATCCGGTTTAAAAATCCAGCTTCACGAGGTATTGGCGGAAGGAATTACCTATAAGATCTTATTGGACTTCGACGCAGCGAAATCAGTTGTCGAGACGGGAAATGAAACATACTCATTGATTCCGGTCATCCGTGCGGTTGCCAAAGCGCAGGATGGCGGAATAAAAGGCAAAGTTGAGCCCGCCGCCGCGGTATCCATCGAGGTATTCTCTGGTGACGAAAGTGTTACGACGACAACAGCCAATGATCAGGGCGAATTCCTGATTCGCGGATTGCCGGCGGGGACATATCGGCTTGTATTTGATGGGCCGGGCGATGCTCCCGTCGTAGAGGAAACCGGAGTTGCGGTAGCCGTAGGGGAAATGACCGATCTGGGTACGGTGGATGTGGCCGAATAGTTTCTTATCACCACAAAAAAAGGCAGGTAAGCCCTGCCTTTTTTAATTGTACGGAGTGTTAAAGTCTGGCGTGCTTCCTTATAACAAGGCGCTTATCAAGCCAGTTGAGCAAACCGATGAACAAGACTCCGAAGATTGCCAGGCCTTTATAGTCGGACATAACATTTAAGAAGCCGAAGTTCAGGGTAAATCCTGTAAACAAGACCGTGGCAATGGCAGAAGCGATCAGGAAAAAGATTCCGGCGCCAAACCAAAAATAATCACGCGACCGGTTGGCCTGTTGTTGTGCCACCAGCCGGGCCACAGTTTTTTCTGCAAATCCGGGCCGCAGTTCAAATCCAGGGTTTTTCTGCAACGCCCGAAAAACCTTTTTGTACGCTTTGATATCCATCGGGTCGGCATATGGCGTGCGGCCATTCACAAGATCATCCTGCAGTTCCTCATCGTTAACGTTCATAGCAGTTCTTCTTTACCAAGATACATTTTAACCTTCTCTTTTAACAAATTCCGTGCGCGGAAGAGATAATTCTTTATCGTGCCCTCGGGCATTTTGGTAACCTCACCGATCTCGGGGTAAGACATTCCCTCGAGGTGGAACAAGGTAAGCACCACTCTGTATTGCGGCGGCAACTCATCCACCAGTTTGAGAACGAACTCATCAAGGTCACGCTCTTCAGTCACGGTTTCAGGATTCGTTTCCTCAATAAATTTCTTTGTGAACGCATCTTCGTCGGGGATATCTGAAAAATGCATCCTCTTTCTTCGAAGGTGATTAATGGCATATCGCCAGGCAATAGTGGCGATCCAGGTTGACAACTTCGATTGAAAAGTAAATTCCGACAGCTTTTCATGCACCCTCAAAAAGACATCCTGACATAGTTCTTCCCGGTCCTCTTCATTCTTTACCAGACGGCCAACCATGTGGACAACCAATCGTTCATGTTGCCTGATCAGCGACATAAATGCCTGCATATCACCCGTTAATACACGCGAGACCAGCGTCCTGTCGTCCGTCATTTCGGTGTTAGACATGGGATTTGGATGAAATGTTGCAGAAGATAAAAAATAGTTGTCACTCCCCGGAATGCCCTGCTACTTAAAAAAATTTAGCCGTCAGGTGCAACATCGCCGAAACTCCCGGTGTCAAACGCTCCAAACAAAATTCACACTAAAAGCTTACAACTATGGACCAGGGATTAAGAGATGTACTCATGCCACTTGCTATACTCGGCAGCATAGGAGGTTCGATTATTCTTTTTACACGGACAATCTCCGACTACATTCTCAAAAAGAAGATGATCGAGAAAGGTTACGTGAATGAAGACACGCAGGCTATCTTCAAAAGGAATACAGACGAGAACAGATTCTCCTCGCTCAAATGGGGACTGATCATCCTTTTCGCAGGGTTGTCGCTGGTGCTGATGGACTTCATCGATTATGATACACGGTCACCGCTGCCATACGGCCTCTTCGCAGTATTCGTTTCCCTTGGATTCCTCATCTACTATTTCATTGTAAAGAAGGAGTTAAACAAATGACCTGACGGGACCACCTTCAACCATCAGATTTATGATAAGAAACTATTTCCTGGTTGCCATTCGCAACCTTAAGAGGAATAAATTTTTCTCCGCAATTAATATTTTCGGCCTGGCGGTGAGCATGACCATTTGTATGGCGATCATCATGCTGGTGGCGGATCAAATGACTTATGATCGCCACAACGTCAACCATGAGCGGATATACCGGGTCAACTCGTACATGGTCGATAGCAACGGAAAGGCAACGCGCAACGTAGAAAACGCGACATCACCCATGCCTTTGCGCGATGAACTCCTGGATAAATATACAGGAGTGGAAAAGGCTGTGCGCATCAAGCGCGGCTTTGGCAATAACTGGCTGGAGGTAGAGAACCAAAATGTCAACATCCCGCTGAAGGGTTATTTCGCCGATCCTGAGGCCCTGGATTTTTTCGGTCACCAGCTTCTATATGGCAATTCCCATTCGGCACTCGTTGCGCCTTATTCCGTCGTTCTGACAAAGAAGGCCGCTGCGAAATTGTTTCAGGAAGAGAATCCAGTTGGCCTCACCATCAAAGTCGGCGATGTCGGCACCTATACCGTGACCGGTGTCTTGCAAGACAACGAGAACAAATCACACCTTGTGTTCGAAGCACTCGCAAGCATGAGCAGCGTCAAAAGCCTTCAGGCTGAAGGGCGATTCGAAAATGACTTTGAGAACTGGCTGGACTTCTGGGACGGCTGGACCTATGTTCTAGTCAAGGAAGGCAAATCGCCCGAAGAGATCACGGCTCATTTGGATCAGATCTACCTGCAACACATCGCGTCCGCGGGAACAAGCGACAGCTTCAAGGCAAAGTTCGCCCTTCAGGCCCTTACGGCGATCACCCCCGGACCTCTCGTCAATAATCCCATTGGTCCCTCATTACCCTGGGCCTTTGTGTATTTCCTTAGCGGGCTCGCCGCAGTCATTATGCTTACCTCATGTTTCAATTTTACGAATCTCTCAATTGCACGTTCGCTAAAACGCGCTAAGGAGATTGGCGTACGGAAAGTAACAGGGGCGCTGCGTCACCAGATCTTTTGTCAGTTTCTCGTAGAGTCTATTGTTGTGTCGTTGTGCTCTCTGATCCTCGCGATGGCGCTGCTGATCATTCTAAAGCCTCTGATTCTTCAAATGACTTTTGCAAAGCTGTTCATGTGGGATCTTGAAGCAAATTATTTTGTGTTCGCCGTTTTCGTCGTGTTCGCAATTATTGTAGGCATTCTCGCCGGATTCTTCCCCGCAGTTGTACTCTCCGGATTTCAGCCCATAAAAGTTTTAAAGAATTTTTATCCCTTAAAAATATTCTCAAACATGGGCCTGCGGAAAACGCTGCTTGTTTCGCAATTCACAGTGTCCCTCGTTTTCATCCTCACGGTTATCGTCATGTATAATCAACTCGAACTGTTTCTGCACAGTGATTATGGGTTCAACATGAAGAATAACCTGATGGTGCGTTTGAACGACGCCCCGGCTGACCGTCTGAAAAAATGAATTGCTGACATTTCCCGTTATTGAAAACGTTTCGGCTGCCTCGCATGTGCCCGCTGCCGGGGAGACCCACGGGAGTGGCTTCAAGAAAGATCTTCAGGAAAAGGACTGGACCAACCTCAATACCTTCAGCGTCGATGAAGACTATCTGAAGAACATGGAAGTTGAGCTTGTCGCGGGAAAATTTTTCGCAACGGAAAACGGCAACAGCAACAGAAATTTCATTGTTATTAATGAACAAGCCTTGAAAGTGCTTCAGTTCGCAACAGCATTCGACGCCCTGGGCAAAGAAATCATTTATCAGAGCGATTCATCCAAAAAGGAAATTATCGGCGTCGTAAAGGATTATAATCACAGCCAGTTGTTCAGCAAGATCGAGCCACTAGCTCTCATGTTCGAACCCGCAAGCACCCGGTTGCTTCAGGTACGATACACCGGAAACAGGGATCAGGCGGTGAAAGCGGTTGAAGTAGCGTGGGCCAAAGTGAATCCGGACCTGAAAGTTGATTACAAGGATGTAGAGGCGGAAATAAAATTCTTTTATAATACCGTTTTCGGCGACGTAGTCCACATTCTAGGTTTCATTGCATCGTTGGCGATAATGATCTCATGTCTCGGATTATTGGGCATGGCAACGTACACCATTGAAACGCGGATGAAGGAAATCTCTGTTCGAAAAGTGCTGGGATCCTCGGACCGTCAGCTCGTGATGCTCCTGTCATGGGGCTTCCTTAAAATGCTTTTGATCTCGCTGGTGATAGGAATTCCTCTTGCGTGGTTCATCAATAACCTCTGGCTGGAGTACATTGCCTACCACACGCAGGTCAATGCTGTGGTGATAGCCGTGGGTGCCTCAATCTTGTTAATACTTGGCGGGCTGACCGTCGGCTCTCAAACTATCCGTGCTGCATTTACAAGTCCTGTGGAAAATCTGAAAAACGAATAATGTAAATTTGTAGAGGTGAATTACACCTCTACCTTTTTACCTCTTTCGCAAAAGCGGACATCGCCGCGATGTAAGCCGTGCTCCACGCCGCCTGAAAGTTGAAACCTCCCGTCTCACCATCAATATTGAGAACTTCACCAGCGAAGTATAATCCTTTGACGATCTTGCTTTCCATTGTCGAAAGGTCAACTTCACGGAGGTCAACACCGCCACAGGTGACAAACTCCTCCTTAAAAGTTGTTTTCCCCTGTATATGGAACGGACACCTGATGAGATATTCCAACAACTTATTGAGATTTCGAAGTGCCACCTCGCCCCAAACCTTGTCTTCCGGAATCTCCGCCAGCATGCACAACCGTACCCATATGCGCTGAGGCAATTCGAACAGTGGGTGGCCATAGATCTTTTGCTTCAGCCTGACTTGC